>NZ_WIWH01000050.1:0-25992 GCF_009600035.1 Pseudomonas sp. FSL R10-2964
TGTCCCCTTCGTCTAGTGGCCTAGGACACCGCCCTTTCACGGCGGTAACAGGGGTTCGAGTCCCCTAGGGGACGCCAGTTTTACAGAAGCAGCACTTCGGTGATGCTCCGCCGCCAGGCGATAAATCGGGGCTATAGCTCAGCTGGGAGAGCGCTTGCATGGCATGCAAGAGGTCAACGGTTCGATCCCGTTTAGCTCCACCAATTTACAGTTCAATGTCGGGCCACACTGGCATTGGATCGATCAGCACTCAGTGCTGATCACTGTTAGAAGGGTTTGTGTCCCCTTCGTCTAGTGGCCTAGGACACCGCCCTTTCACGGCGGTAACAGGGGTTCGAGTCCCCTAGGGGACGCCACGATTACCCGCTTTGCGGGATTTATAAGGGTCATTCGATTATTGAATGACCCTTTTGTTTGTCTGCAGTTTTTTAATTCCAGCTCTTCAAGTTTCCCGTCGCCCCCTCTGCGTTACACTGCGCTCCTTATTTATGTACAGGGAGACAAGGCATGAGTTGGGATTTGGCAGCGCCGTTTATCATTGACCTGCAGGTGCAGGCCGAAGACATTGACGGGTTTGGTCATGCCAATAACGCGTCCTATGTGGTCTGGCTGGAACGTTGTGCCTGGCGCCACTCGCAGCGCCTGGGGCTGGACCTCACCGAGTACCGTCGCCTCGACCGCGCCATGGCGGTCTCCCGTCATGAAATCGACTATCTTGCCAGCGCCTACGAAGGCGATGAGCTGCAGCTAGCCACCTGGATTGTCGATTGTGACCAGCGCCTGCGCATGACCCGTCACTTTCAATTGGTGCGCCCCTGCGATGGTGTGACCCTGTTGCGTGCCCAAACCACCTTTGTCTGCATCGAACTGTCCACGGGCAAGGCCAGGCGCCTGCCGCCCGAGTTCCTTGACGGTTATGGCCCGGCTGTCGTGACGGCCTGACCGTCAGCGCCTGCGCATACCGATTGCCCGCAGAACCGCGTAAACTGCCGCACGTTTTTCATGAGAGTCACCCATGCAAATTGCTTTGGCGCCGATGGAGGGGTTGGTCGACAACATCCTGCGTGATGTCCTGACCCGCACCGGCGGTATTGATTGGTGCGTGACCGAATTTATTCGGGTCACCGAACGGCTTTTGCCCGAAGCCTACTTCCATAAACTCGCTCCCGAGTTGCAGCACGGTGCGCAAACGCGTTCCGGCGTGCCGCTGCGCGTGCAGTTGCTGGGCTCGGACCCGGCGTGCCTGGCCGATAACGCGGCATTGGCCTGTGAGCTGGGCAGCGGGGTGATCGACCTCAATTTTGGTTGTCCGGCCAAGACCGTGAACAAGTCCCGTGGCGGGGCAGTGTTGCTCAAGGAGCCCGAACTGCTGCACGCCATCTTGCTGCAAGTGCGTCGCACCGTGCCTGCGCATATTCCGGTCACTGCCAAGATGCGCCTGGGCTTCGACACGCCCGACAGCGCCAATGAGTGCGCAATCGCCCTGGCCGAAGGCGGCGCCAGCCAGATCGTGGTGCATGCGCGGACCAAAATGGATGGCTACAAGCCGCCTGCGCATTGGGAATACATTGCCCAGGTGCAGGAAGCGGTCAAGGTGCCGGTGTTTGCCAATGGCGATATCTGGTCGGTTGAAGATTGGCGTCGTTGCCGCGAAATCAGTGGCGCTGAAGACATTATGCTCGGCCGTGGTCTGGTGTCGCGCCCCGATCTGGCCGCGCAAATTGCCGCTGCCCGCGCCGGTGTTGAGGTAGTGCCGATGACCTGGGCCGATTTGCAGCCCATGATCCGCGACTTCTGGGCCCAGGCCGAGGCCCAGCTGACCCCGCGCTCGGCACCGGGGCGGCTCAAGCAGTGGCTGGCAATGTTGACCCGCAACTATCCTGAAGCGGTGGTGTTGTTCAATGCCATGCGTCGTGAAACAGACTGTGAGAAGGTCCGGCACATGGTCAACAACCCGCCTGTCGATGTGGCTTGAAGCGTCTGAAAAAAATTTCAAAAAAAGCCTTGAAATGGTTTTGACGGTCCCTATCTAAGGGGTACGCGATGCCGAAACCGGGTCGCGTAACAAAATCTCGCTGAAATCAGGAGGATGAAATTATGAGCAACGCTTTTTCAATGGCGCCACTGTTCCGTAATTCTGTCGGCTTTGACCGTTTTAGTGATTTGTTTGAAACCGCACTGCGCAACGATTCAAGCGGCGGCTACCCACCTTACAACGTTGAAAAACGGGGTGAGGACAGCTACCGCATCGTGGTAGCAGCTGCAGGCTTCCAGCAAGATGATCTGGACCTGCAAGTAGAGAAAGGTGTGCTGAGCGTCAGCGGCAGCAAACGCGAAAGCACCAGCGAAGAAGGCGTGACCTTCTTGCATCAAGGTATTGCACAGCGGGCATTCAAATTGTCCTTCCGCCTTGATGATCATATCGAGATCAAAGGCGCAAACCTGAGCAATGGTTTGCTGAGCATCGACCTGCAGCGGGTGGTGCCGGAAGAGGCAAAAGCCAAACGCATCCCGATCAATGGGGATTCGCAGCCTGCTCTGCAAAACTGATCTGAGCATGTGCCAGGCAAGAACCCCGTCCAGGTGACGGGGTTCTTTCTATCCGCAGTTTGTAACGAGCAGTACGCAGGCATTTGTCCCCGATCCTCTCCCCGGGGCAAGTGCCTGCATTTCATCTCACCCGTACTTCTTCACTTACCCGCCTGACCTGCTGTCAGCTGGTTTTTCTGCAGGTTTTTTTCGGCTTTGTAGCGCAGGGCTACGTCGGGCACACCGCCACTTTTACCGGTTTCCACCCAGTTGCGAATTCGACCGGCATCGGCGAAGTGGGTGTACTTGCCAAAGGCATCCAGAATGACCAGGGACACCGGGCGCCCACCCATTTCAGTGACCAGCACCAGGCAATGACCGGCCTGATTGGTAAAGCCGGTCTTGGTGATCTTGATATTCCATTTGTCTTTTCTGACCAGGTGATCGGTGTTGCTGAAACCCAGGCTGTAGTTGGGTTTGCGGAACGCCACGGTCTTTTCCTTGGTGGTGCTCAACTGGCTGAGCATCGGGTAATGCCGCGCCGCTGCCAGCAGCTTGCTCAGGTCGCGGGCAGTGGATACGTTGTGGATCGACAACCCGGTCGGCTCAACATAGTGAGTGCTCATCATGCCCAGGCTTTTGGCCTTGGCATTCATCGCCGCGATAAAGGCTACATAACCCCCCGGATAGTGGTGGGCAAGGCTGGCGGCTGCCCGGTTTTCCGAAGACATCAGGGTGATCAGCATCATTTCGTGACGCGACAGCTCGCTGCCGATTTTTACCCGCGAAAACACGCCCTTCATCTCCGGGGTGTCGCTGATGTTGACCGAAATGGATTCGTCCATCGACTGCTTGGCATCCAGCACTACCATGGCGGTCATCAATTTGGTGACGGAGGCAATTGGCACGATGGCGTCAGGGTTGCTGGCAAAAATCACTTTGTTGGTTTGCAGGTCGATCAGCAGCGCACTGCCTGAGGCGATGTGCAGTTGCGAGGTATCCCGTGGGGCCGAAGTGCTTTCAGCCGCTGCGGCGATTGAAGAAGCACTGGTGCCTGCCAGAACTAAACACAGGCTCAAAATGGAAAGATGAATTTTCACGCAGAATGACTCAAGAAGGGTTGGGAAGTACCGGGCTGCAACGGCTGTTATACACATGACGTTACATTTAGTCAGTATGGATCAGTGGCGGCAGAAATGCCTGATTTTGCAGAGGTTTGTCAGAGAAAATCCGAATATACCGGTAAAAAGGTTGGGTGCCGCGGCGAGCCTAGCAGGAGGATGCTGTTGGTTGGCTGAACGGACTGGAGGCTTTGAAGTGCAGGCAGGCAGAGCCTGGTGCGCCGCCTGCGAGGGCTTGGCCTCGCAGGCGTGCGTGCTTACGATTCCGGTTGATAATGCAGCAAGTCCCCCGGCTGACAATCCAGTGCGATGCAAATGGCTTCCAGGGTTGCCAGCCTGATGCCCTTTACTTTCCCTTGCTTGAGCAGTGACAGGTTCTGCTCGGTAATGCCCACCCTGTGCGCCAGGTCCTTGGATTTGACCTTGCGCATGGCCAGCATGACGTCCAGCTTGATCTCGATCGGCATTTTGGCCTCTTAAACGAACTGCTGATTTTCCCGCGCCAACGAACACGCCTTGTACAGGCTGCGGGCGATGATCATAAGGGAAGCCGAGAGGAACAAGGCAACAAGATGCGACGGCTCGAAGCTGATCGTGAGCAAGCGCTCGCCCGCAGGCCGCAAAATGGTGACCCAGACACTCATGACCGGGGTTAACAGGAGGCTGGCCAGCACCCATATAGAAACGCTTTTACCCACTTTACCCAGCAACTCGGCAGATTCGGTCGAGAAATACTCGCCCTTGCTGTAGGCCAGAAACAGGCTGCGCAGGGCCAGCAAGCCTTTGGCGAGTATCAGCAGGGGGATGCTGGACAGGGTTATGGCACCAGCAACCTGCCACCAGGGCATCAACGGGATGTCGGCCTGCAGTGTTTCGGTCATGGCGCTCAGGTTGAACCCGCCCACATAAGTGCCTATGGCGTTGGGGAAAATCCAGTAAGCGATATTGGCCAGCAACATACCCGCGACAAGTGCCAGCGTGGTTGTGGCCAGGATGCGGCTGCGATTGGCAAGGGGATCGGTTTTCATCGAACAGTCCTTCTGGTTCTGCTTGTGGTTGTAAAAAGCCCGGAATCCGCCCAGGGAAAGCGTATTGCCCTGCGCAGTTAAACTATCGTATTGCGATAAAAAATTATTGTAAAACGATAATATTGCCCTCTGTATTAACAAGTATTTCCACTGTGCCGATTAGGCAGGGCAGTGCAATTGTGTAAAATGCCGGCCCCTTGAAATTGACCGGTCGGCCTGATGACTCCTGAAGCGTTAACCACCCTGCACCAGCACTTATTGACTGCACTGCAGGCTGTGCCTGCTGAAACCCGGCGTTTGTTCCATGGGCGTGGACGTTGCTGGCCCGGGCTTGAGCAGTTGACGGTGGACTGGTTGCAAGGCGTGGTGCTGGTTTCTCTGTTCAAGGAGCCCGAGGCCCTGCAACTGGCTGCACTCAAGCAACTGCTGCAGGCCATTGTTCAGTCAGCCGCGTGGCAGGCCAGCGGTGCACACACACTGGTGCTGCAACATCGCTATACGCTGCAAAGCGACACCGAGTGGCTGGTGGGCGAGGCAATTGACGAGTGGACGCTGACTGAAGGCGGATTGCGCTATCGCGTGGACCTGGGCCGCAAACAGAACAACGGCCTGTTCCTGGACATGCGTTATGGTCGTGACTGGGTAAGGGCCAATGCCGGGGGCAAGCGAGTGTTGAACCTGTTTGCCTATACCTGCGGTTTTTCAGTGGCCGCCATAGAAGGCGGCGCCCAGCATGTGGTCAACCTCGACATGTCCCGTGCGGCCCTGAGCCGTGGCCGCGACAACCATCGCCTGAACGGGCATGACATGAGCAAGGTGACGTTTCTGGGTCATGAGCTGTTCAAGTCCTGGGGCAAGGTGAAAAGCACCGGCCCTTACGATCTGGTGATCATCGATCCGCCGTCATTTCAGAAAGGCAGCTTTTTGCTGACCAAGGACTACCAGCGCGTGGTGCGCCGCCTGCCGGAGTTGCTCAGTGAAAATGGCACAGTACTGGCGTGCATGAATGACCCGGCACTGGGTTCGGACTTTTTGATCGATGGCGTGACCCGTGATGCGCCGAGCCTGCGTTTTGTTCAGCGCCTGGACAACCCGCCGGAGTTCCCGGACGCCGATGTCGAGTGCGGCCTCAAGGCGCTGGTGTTCAGGCAGGGCGTTTGACAGGCGAAAAAAAGCCCGCAGGGGAGGTGCGGGCAAGGGGTTCATTGAATGAGCAATGAGCGCAGCGAATATACCGCTCGTTGCGTTCGAAGACTGTGAAACAAAATTCATGGTTCTGCGGGTGCTCGTGATCGTAGCAGCTGGCGCAGGAACAAGGCTGCGTCCGGCGGCGAAGCCGTCGTAAAGTCAGAACACAGGTTTTTACAGATAAACCGCATGCTCAGGTTTTACGATCGCTTCGCAATCGAACGCAGCCTCGTTCCTTCGGCAGCTGCTACGCAGGGGTTATTTGGTACGCGACGACTCAAACAGGAACCACACGCGGCGCTCGGCCTCGTCGATCCAGTTTTCCAGCAGGCTGGTAGTCGCCACATCGCCCAGCTCGGAGCACATGTCGTGAGTCTCACGCATATAGGCGGCCAGCTGGATATTGTCTTCGCGCAGTTCTGCCAGCATGTCTTCCGGCGTCACGAAGTCGGCGTCGTTGTCCAGCAGGCGTTGCAGCTTCTTGATGTGGCCGATGGAGCGGATTGTGGTGCGCCCCAGCTTGCGCACACGCTCGGCGATGGCATCGGTGGTCGCGTAGATCTGGTCAGCCTGCTCGTCGAGCAGCAGGTGGAAATCACGGAAGTGCGGGCCGGACATGTGCCAGTGGAAATTCTTGGTCTTCATGTAGATGGCGAAGGTGTCTGCGAGCAGCGCGTTCACTTCGGCTGCGATATCGATACAGGCTTTTTCGCTCAGTGCCGTAGGTGTCCGCAGATCGGCCTTTCTGCTTTCCTTGGCGGATTTCAGGTCTTTCATGGTGGTTCCTCGTGGCAGCGGTTGATCGGAATTAACGTCTCTTGAATGCGGCTGACTAAAGACCAGGTTTGCTCTCTCGTCAAACGCGGCGGGCTGTTTTCACGCGGTCCGCGTCAAGTTATGAGGGCAGCAGAGCAAGATCGTTCAAGACTTTTTACCCTGATGTTGCGACCCTTTGCCGCTGCTTACTGCCGGAATGTTTTTGATGCCTGATGCCCTTGCTCGAACCGCGTTTATGCGCGGCGCAATTGCCTGCCTGCCGCTGACCCTGGCGTGTGCCCCCTGGGGGCTGCTGGCCGGTTCCACCGCAATCGATGCCCAGCTGACCCCCGCGCAAAGCCAGGGGCTGTCACTGTTTGTGTTTGCCGGTGCGGCGCAACTGGTTGCCATTGGCATGATCAAGGGCGGTGCCAGTGCGATTTCGATTCTGGTCACCACCTTGCTGCTGACCTCGCAACACTTGCTCTATGCCATGCACTTGCGCCCTCTGGTGGCGCCGCTCGAGCCCAAATGGCGCTTCGGGCTGGGCTTTTTGCTCACCGATGAGTTCTTTGCCCTGGTCAGCCCCTTCGACCAGAACACCTTCAATCGCTGGTATGCCCTGGGTGTGGGGCTGTGCATGTATGTGGGCTGGAATATTTTCACCCTGCTGGGCGTGGTGCTGGGCAAGAGCATCCCGGGGCTGGATCAGCTAGGGCTGGAGTTCTCGATCGCGGCCACCTTTATCGCGTTGATTACCCCGGTGGTGCGCAATATCCCGACCGTGGTCTGCGTGGCGGTCTCTTTGTTCACGGTGGTGGTGTTCAGTCACTGGCAGTGGGAGTCGGCGATTGTGCTGGCCGGGTTGGCGGGTATGGTCGCGGGCTATGCCTGCAAGCGGCTGGGAGGGTACTGGGCATGATCTGGGCAATTATTGGCGGGATGACGTTGATCCTGTTTTTCAACCGCTACCTGTTTCTGGAACCACGCTTGCCGATTCGCCTGAATCGAGGGGTGAAGGAGTTTTTGGGCTTTGCCGTACCGGGGATGCTGACGGCGATTTGCGGGCCGATCATTTTCGTCAAGGACCATCAGCTGGATCTGAGCCTGGCCAACCCCTACCTGCTGGCCGGATTGTGCGCCATCGGGCTGATGCTGTGGAGCCGCAATGTGCTGCTCAGTGTCGCGTTGAGTGTGGCGCTGTTTTATCTGTTTCGCTGGTGGCTTTGAGCTGGGCGGCGGCGCGCGAGGTAAACGGGCCGCTGACGGCAACGCCGTCACTGACCACATACCAGCATGCGAGCAGGCCGTCGGCACGCAGCGGGGCGGGAACGGCACTGCCGATCACCGACATGACATGAATCTTGGGCATACAGACCTCCTTCAACAATGGCGCTACCTTACGGGCTGTGCCGCTGCGCAAGAAATCATTGCGCGTGATAGTGGTCATTGATGTCGATGAGGTGTCAGTCAACCACCTGATCGAGCATGTGCATCACTTCCTGATCACTCAGCAGCCCTTCGCGAACCAGGTGCTGGGTCAGCAGGGATAGCAGTTTGGCGGTGCGGTGACCTTCGAGCTGCTTGAGCTCGGTCAGAGTGTTGTACACCTTGCTGGAGGTGCAGAGCCCGACGATATGGTGCGGGTTTTGTGTAGGCATAAAGGTCGTCCTTGTTTTTATGAATGTGCCGATTGTTGCGCCAGCCAAGCTGCATGATGCCGCAGTCCGGGGCGTTACGGTGTCTTGTCCGCGACATTCACATGATCTATCCGGACCTGCCGGCAGCTGTCCAAGCCTGCCGGCTGCCAGCACCGGTTACCAGCGCGGCGGGCCGTAGTAACCCCGTGGCGGACCGTAGTACACCGGTTGCGGTCGACCGTAGTAGCCCTGATAGTAAACGGGCTGGGGCGGCTGGACATACACCGGTTGCGGTTGGTAATAAACAGGTGGGGCCTGTACGTAAACCGGCTGTGGCTGCACATACACCGGTTGCTGCACATACACCGGGCGCTGTTCGTGGCCAGCGATAACCGAGCCAACCACCGCGGCACCCACCACCGCGCCAAAAATTGCAGGCCCGGGGCCCCAGCCACCATGGGCCGATGCCTGCCCTGCAACAGCCAGGGTGCCGATAAGCAAAGCGATTTTGGGGATGCTACGCATCATGACGATTCCTCGAATTCCCGCCCCGACGATTCGGCCTGCACCAGACCGCAGTTAAACCCGGGGATAACATTAAGACCGTATTTATTTTAAAAACTGCGAAGCGCCCGGGTAAATTTTGTGTAAGGTCTGCGGGCGCTGAGACGATTCAGCGTTGGCGCTCCACTATGATCCAACAAAACTCCCGGTACGGCTTGTGCCGTCCATCTAAAAGCATTCAGCAAGGAGATGAGCATGCAAATGAATCCGGACAAAGACACCCGACTGTGCATATCGTTGTCGGGTCGACCGGGTAATTTCGGGCTGCGTTTTCATAATCATCTATACGAACAACTGGGCTTGAACTTTTACTACAAGGCATTCAGCAGCAAGGATCTGGCGGGCGCAGTGACTGGTATCCGGGCATTGGGCATTCGTGGTTGCGGCGTGTCGATGCCGTTCAAGGAGGCCTGCATCGAGCTGGTGGACGAACTGGACACGTCAGCCCGGGCCATTGCCTCGATCAACACCATCGTCAACACCGACGGCCACCTCAAGGCCTATAACACCGACTACATAGCCATTGCCCAACTGCTGGGCAGCCATAAAGTACCCAAAGACACGACCTTTGCCCTGCGCGGCAGTGGCGGCATGGCCAAGGCGGTGGCATCGGCCCTGCGCGATGGCGGTTATCGCAATGGCCTGATCGTTGCGCGCAACGAGGCAACAGGGGCGGCGCTGGCGGCAAGTTGCGGTTATGAATGGCAGCCTGAGCTGGGCGAGCGCAGGCCGCACATGCTGATCAATGTTACACCGGTGGGTATGGCGGGCGGGGCCGAGGCCGATGATCTGGCTTTCGAGGCAGATGCCATTGATCGTGCGGATATTATCTTCGACGTGGTGGCGATCCCGGTTGAAACACCCCTGATCGTGCGCGGTCGTGCCCAGGGCAAGCAGGTCATCACCGGGCTTGAGGTTATTGCCATTCAGGCCCTGGAGCAGTTTGTGCTGTACACCGGTGTGCGGCCCACCGCCGAGCAGTTCCAGGCGGCCGTGGCATTCGCGCGCAGCTGATGGCGATTGGGGGCGAGTGAGCTCGCCCCCAAAACGCTTTTACTCCAGCTCTGCCAGACGGGCTTCGAGGGCTGCAATGCGCGCCTCAAGGGCTTCGAAACGCTCTATCGAGACTGCCTGCGCGCTTGAGCGTTCTGCAGGTTGCTGGCGTGCAGTCATGATGGTTTCGATATCGGCCGGGTCGCCCAGGGCGTGCATGTAACGGTCTTCGCGTTGGCCGCTCTGACGCGGTACCAGCAGGGCCAGATCACGGGCAATCAGGCGTTCAAGCTGATGCTGGACCTGTTCGGTGTCTTCAAAGTCGTGCATGCGCGAACTGCGGGTCAGCAACTCGTTGAGGGTTTGCGGACCGCGCAGGAACAGCAGGCCCAGCAACACCACTTGCGCAGGCACCAGCTCCAGCGCCTTGTCGACCTTGTGTTCCCAGCGATCAGCGCGGCTGCCCATCACCAGGCGGGTAAAGCCACGCCCTTCGAGGGCGCGCAGGCTTTGCCCGACCTGGCCCTGGGTCAGGTTGAGCACCGGCTCGCGGCTGGTTTTCTGGTTGCACGCCAGCACCAGGGCATTGAGCGTCAGCGGGTAGGTTTCCGGGTTGGTGGCCTGTTTCTCGATTAGGGAGCCGAGAATACGGATCTCGGTACTGTTGAGCAGAGGTCCTGCGTCAGCATCGTTTGGTACCTGTTCTGAGAACTGATCAGCGGGAACGTCCATTTTCATCTCCAATTTGAGTAACCGTTGCCAGCGACCATTGTGGTGTTTTTTGCGCGGTAGAGCGACTGGCATGTCGCCCCGTCTGTGGCAGAGAGTCTTTTTGCGTGTCAGCGGTTAACCACTTTGGCAGGCAGCGCGATCACCAGCAGGCAGCTCACTAGCAGGCAACTGGCGAAGAACCACAACGCGCCGGAACTGCTGCCCGTTACGTCGATGGCGATACCCATCAGGGAATTGCTCACCAGCCCTGCGATATTGGCCAGCGAACACGCGAGGGCGAAGCCGGTAGCGGCAGCACGGCCCTTGAGAAAGGTGGCCGGCAAGCTGAAAAACACCGGTACGGCGCCAATGATGGCGGCCGAGGCAATGGCAAACAGCAAAACGATCACAAGCAGGTTGTCGCTGAAAAAAGTGCTGGCTGCCATCGCGGCCGCGCCAATCATAAAGGGCACAATGATATGCCAGCGGCGTTCTCGATGGTGGTCGCTGCTGGCGCCAATCATTAGCATGCCGATCAGGGCTGCAACGCTGGGCAGGGCGGTGAGCAGGCCAATATGGAAGTTGTCGGCCACACCGGCGTTACGGATAAACGTCGGCATCCAGAATGCCATTGCGTAGGCGCTAAGCAGGATGGAGAAGTCGATACCCCCCAGCATCCAGATCTTGAGGTTAAAGAACCCGTCGCGAAAACTGTGCTTGCTGTTCTGGCCTTCGGCGTTGTCCTGGTGCAGTTGCTGTTCCGGTAACGCTTTTTCGTCGGCGTTCAGCCATTTTGCCGTGTGATGGCTGTCTGGCAGAACCCAAAAGGTCAGGATGCCCAGCAGTACGCTGGGGATCGCCTCAAGCACAAACAGCCACTGCCAGCCGCGCAGCCCCGCCGTATTGTCGAAGGCGACCATGATCCAGCCCGACAGTGGCCCGCCAACGACACTGGACAGCGGCATGCCGATCATAAACAGGGCAATGATGCGGCCCCGTCGCTGGGTCGGGAACCAGGTGGTCAGGTAATACAGCACCCCGGGCAGAAAACCGGCTTCGGCCACCCCCAGCAGAAAGCGTACAACATAGAACTGGGCAGGCGTGGTGACCAGCAGGGTGCAGGCCGAAAGCAGGCCCCAGCTGATCATGATCCGGGCTATCCAGACCCTGGCGCCGACTTTCTCCAGAAGCAGATTGCTGGGTACCTCGAACAGGATATAGCCGACAAAAAACAGCCCCGCCCCCAGGCCAAATGCCGTTTCGCTGAACTGCAGGTCACCTAGCATCTGCAATTTAGCGAAGCCGATATTGATCCGGTCCAGATAAGCGGCCAGATAACAGAAGCAGAGAAAGGGAATGAGTTTGCGGGTGATTTTGCGATAGAGCGCCTGGGTCGGGTCCGCTGCTGGAGCTGTAGAGGGATGAGCGGAGGGCATATGGGTGTCCAGGGGCTGAGCTTGGGGTTGATCTTCATACACCAGATGGGCGCTGGCGTGTCTATAATCGGCGCACATTGCATTCCTGCCCACAGACTGTCGAGACTTCCATGACTATCTCTCTGTACGCCGCTTCCGTTCCAGTGTTCAAACAAATGCTCAACGCCCTGAGCGGTGTGCTGGCCAAGGCTGAAGCTCACGCAACGGCCAAGAACATCGACCCGAGCGTGTTTTTGCAGGCGCGCCTGGCCCCGGACATGTTCCCGCTGGTGCGTCAGGTGCAAATCGCCGTTGATTTCACCAAGGGTGTTTCGGGCCGTCTGGCTGAAATCGAATTGCCAAAATATGACGACAGCGAAGTGACCTTTGCCGACCTGCAAGCCTTGATCAGCAAAGTGCTGGCGTTTGTCGACGGGATCAAGCCAGAGCAAATCGATGGCAAGGAAGGCATCGAAATCATCACCCGTCAGGGCACGCCTAAAGAAAAACGCTTCACGGGCCAGGCTTACCTGCTGACCTACGGCCTGCCGCAGTTCTTCTTCCATGTGACCACGGCTTACGCGATCCTGCGCCACAATGGTGTTGAGATCGGCAAGCGTGACTACATGGGTGCGTTCTAATCAAGCGCACTGTGTCAGCGCCTTGGTCATTCAGACCTACCGGGTTGTAAGCATCGCAGGCAAGCCAGCTCCCACAGGTTCATTGACACCCTCAACGCCAGGTGCTGGCCAGACCCACTGTGGGAGCGGGCTTGCTCGCGATGGCAGCGCCCCGGTTATTTAGACATACCGGGTTGTAAGCATCGCAGGCAAGCCAGCTCCCACAGGTTCATTGGCACCCTCAACGTCAGGTGCTGGCCTGACCTACTGTGGGAGCGGGCTTGCTCGCGATGGTAGCGCCCCGGTTATTTAGACAGACCGAGTTGTAAGCATCGCAGGCTTGCCCGCCCACATGGCCTCAGCCCTGTTGCAGGGGCTTGTCTTCCTGGGCCATACAGGCCGCCGCAGTAAAGAGTACGTCGGTGGAGGAGTTGAGCGCGGTTTCCGCCGAGTCCTGCAGGATGCCGATAATGAAGCCCACGGCCACCACCTGCATGGCAATCTCGCTCGGGATGCCGAACAGGCTGCACGCCAGCGGAATCAACAGCAGCGAACCGCCCGCCACACCCGATGCGCCGCAGGCGCAAATGGCTGCAACCACACTCAGCAAAATAGCAGTCGGAATATCGACCGCAATCCCCAGTGTATGCACGGCAGCCAGGCTCAACACGGTGATGGTAATCGCCGCGCCCGCCATATTGATGGTGGCCCCCAGCGGGATGGACACCGAGTAGGTGTCTTCATGCAGGCCCAGACGCTCGCTCAACGCCATGTTCACCGGAATGTTGGCCGCCGAACTGCGGGTGAAAAACGCGGTAATCCCGCTTTCGCGCAGGCACAGAAATACCAGCGGGTACGGGTTGCGACGCAACTTCCAGAACACAATCAGCGGATTGACCACCAGCGCCACAAACAGCATGCAGCCAATCAACACTGTGAGCAGGTGCAGATAACCCAGCAGGGCACCGAAGCCCGAAGAGGCGAGGGTGGCAGCCACCAGGCCGAAAATGCCCAGCGGTGCAAAGCGGATAACTACGCGCACGATCAGGGTGACACCGTTGGACAGGTCATTGAGTACGGTGCGGGTAGTGTCGCCGGCATGACGAATGGCAATGCCCATGCCGATGGCCCACGCCAGGATGCCGATAAAGTTGGCATTCATCAGCGCGCTGACCGGGTTGTCGACCACACTCAACATCAGGCTTTGCAGTACCTCGCTGATACCCCCGGGGGCGGTAATGGCGATGTTCTCGGTGGCCAGTACCAGATTCGACGGGAACAGCATGCTGGCGATAACGGCCACGACAGCAGCAGCAAAGGTGCCGAACAGGTACAGAACCAGAATCGGGCGGATATGGGTTTCCTGGCCGTGCTTGTGGTTGGCAATCGAGGCCATGACCAGTACAAACACGAGAATCGGCGCAACGGCTTTCAAGGCGCTGACGAACACCTTGCCGATAAAGGCCACCGAAAGCGCTGCCGAGGGCGCAAGCCATGCCAGCAAAATACCTGCAATCAGACCGATCACAATCTGGGTTACCAGGCTGGTGCGCATGAGCTTTTGCAGCAGGGTAGGTGGAGCGTCAGTCATAAAGGTTTCTCTAGTTGTTCTGGGTAGCGCATTGAAAAACTGTGGGGCGATCGGCGGCAAACGGGCAGGCTGATCGACGCAAGTCGGCGGGATACGAACTTTATCATAGACGTGTAGGTGCTTTCCTACGCAGGGGCAATCTGCCACATCCGTGGTTGAACTTGTTTCGGGTTACATCGCTTCAAGGTGAAGCATTCTGTTACCATTGCTCATCCCCCACTTTTCTTCAAATCAGCGGGCCTTTCGGGCTTTCGCTGGCCTCGTTGTCTCTGGAGTTATTCATGCTGTTGCCCATCCTGCTGCTGTCTGCGGCCGGCTTTACCGTGCTCACCACCGAATTTGTCATCGTCGGCCTGCTGCCTTCAATAGCCCGCGACTTGGAGGTCAGCGTGCCCCAGGCCGGTTTGCTGGTGACTTTGTTCGCCTTTACGGTCGCTGCCCTCGGGCCGTTTTTGACCGCCTACTTTGCGCGTTTTCAGCGCAAGCGCCTGTTTATCTCGATTTTGCTGATGTTCGCCTTCGCCAACACCGTGGCGGCGCTGGCGCCGAACATTTGGGTGATGGCTTTTGCGCGGCTGCTGCCGGCATTGGGGTTGCCGGTGTTTTGGGCTCTGGCTAGCGAAACGGCGGTGGATATCGTAGGCCCGGATTACGCCGGGCGGGCGATTGCCAAAATCGGGTTCGGCATCGTTTGTGCGACGGTATTTGGCATTCCTGTAGGCACCCTGATCTCGGATGCTTGGGGCTGGCGCAGTGCCTTCGGTATTCTGGCGGTGGTCGCCCTGGCCAAGGCGCTGTTGCTGTGGATCTATTTACCTGTCACCCGGGCAGTGAAAGAAAGCGTCACCCTGAGTTCGCAGTTTGCCCTGCTGCGCAGCCCATTGATGATTGGCCATATCGTGTTGTCCGTTCTGGTGTTCAGCGGCATGTTTACGGCCTACACCTATCTGGCCGATATTCTTGAGCGCCTGGCAGGCTTTGACGGCATGCTGGTGGGGTGGTGCCTGATGGGCTTTGGCGCCGTAGGCCTGATCGGCAACTCGTTGGGCGGGCGCATGGTGGATCGCCATCCGCTGATCGCCTCGATGGTGTTTTGTGCCTTTATGATCGGCGGCCTGGTGGCGCTGGTGCCGAGCATTCACTCAACCCTGGGCCTGGCGGCGGCCATGGGCATTTGGGGGGTGACCCAGGCGGCCATGTTTCTGGTCAGCCATGTGCGGCTGATGAAAGTTGCCCCCCATGCCCCGGCATTTGCCGCGTCGCTGAACATTGCCGGGGCCAATCTGGGGATCGGCCTGGGTGCGATGGTGGGTGGCCGGGTAATCGATAGCTATGGCCTGGGTAACCTGGGGTTTGCCGCCGCCGGGTTTATCCTGGTATCGATTCTGCTGGCGCTGGTGTTGATGACTGCCAAGGCGCCGCCAGTGTGTGCTAGCGCGGGGTAAACAACTCGCGGCGTGCCCCCTCGGTAATTGCAACGATGCCGGGGTGGCGGATCTTGCGCTCCACGGTAATGGCGTAGAACGATTCGGTGACCGCCTCGGTGTGGCCGATCAGTTCGACATCAAACTGACGCATCACTTCCTGGGCAATCACGCTGGGTGCGATAAAGACGCCGATCCCCGACTGACCAAAAGCCTGCATTAGCGCGCTGTCATCAAATTCCCCCACGATTCGCGGCTGGATCTGCTGCTCGGCCAGCCAGCGCAACAAGCGGCTGCGCAGCATGGTTTCGGGCCCGGGGATCAGTAGCGGCGCGCCTTGCAGGCAATGCGGAAAGTTTTCGGCATAGTCTTGGGCCAGCGTCGCAGTGGCAAAAAAACTGATGCCGCACTCGCCCAGTTTTTGACTGAAACCCTTGATATCCAGGTGCGAAGGCATAGGGCTGTCGGAAATTACCAAATCAAGACGCTGAATAGCGAGGTCCGCGAGTAGCCGGTCAAGCTTGTCTTCGCGACAGGTGATGCGAATCGGTTTATCCAGCTCCATGGTCGGAGCAATCAGGCGGTACACAATCGACTTGGGCACCACGTCGGCCACACCCACTCGAAACAGGATCTGTTGTTCCTTGGGCGCCATGCGCAGCATGCTTTCCAGTTCACTGCCGACCTGAAAGATCTGCTCGGCATAAGGCAGCACCTGGCGTCCGGTCTCGGTCAGCTCCAGTTGGCGTCCGACCCGGCGAAACAACGGCAGGCCATAGGTATCTTCGAGCAGGCTGATTTGCCCGCTGATCGTCTGCGGCGTGAGGTTCAGTTGCTCGCAAGCGCGAACAATGCTGCCGGTCTTGGCCACGACCCAGAAGTAATGCAATTGGCGGTAATTAAGCATCAGCGTCGCAACACTTCGTAAAAACCGAAGTATAGCGTTTAAAAATACGAATTTTCCTGAAGTGTTGGATTCTCTAGAATCCCGCGTTATGCGCAAGCCACTTTGGTGGCCGCCGGTTTAGAGAGGGAAATGACCATGAACATGAAAAAAGCAGCAGTAGCCGTACTGTTATCGGCAGGTTTGCTGGCGATTGCGGGTTGCGACCAGGCTGAAAAAGCCGCGCAACAGGTGCTGAGCAAAACCGCTGAATCCGCTAAACAGGCAATTGATGACACTCACAAGGCTGCGGAGCAAGCGCTCAGCGAAGCCACCGGTGGGCTGATTGAAAAAGAAAAGCCTGAGCAAGAAAAGCAAGATTCATCTAAAGCTATTTAACTGGTCTTACTGCAGAGTCCGAACACACCTATGGAATATCTTTTACAACTGGCTGCCAGCCCCGCAGCCTGGGTCGCTTTAGCCACGTTGATCGTGATGGAAATCGTGCTGGGTATCGATAACCTGATCTTTATCTCGATTTTGACCAACAAACTGCCTGAGCAATACCGCACCAAGGCACGCCGTATTGGTATCGGCATGGCGCTGATCCTGCGTCTGGGCTTGCTGGGTACCATTGCCTACATCGTGCAACTGACCACGCCGGTATTTGAAGTGCTGGGCAAGGCCTTCTCGTGGAAGGACATGATCCTGATTGCCGGTGGTCTGTTTCTGGTGTGGAAGGCCACCAGCGAAATCCACCACAGCATGACTCCGCAAGTGGAAGAAAAAGCCGACAGCGTGTCGTCGAAAGTCACCTTGGGCTTTGCCGCTGCCATCGGCCAGATCCTCATGCTTGACCTGGTGTTTTCCATCGACAGCATCATTACGGCGGTGGGCATGACCGAGCACTTGCCGATCATGGTGATTGCAGTGGTGGTGGCGGTGATGGTGATGTTGCTGGCTTCGGAGCCTCTGGCCAAGTTCATCAACGACAACCCGACCGTAGTGATGCTGGCCCTGGCCTTCCTGATCATGATCGGCATGACCTTGATCGCTGAAGGGTTCGGTGCCCATGTGCCGAAAGGTTACGTGTATGCAGCGATGGCGTTCTCGGCCACGGTTGAAACACTCAACATTGTGGCGCGTCAGATCCGGGAAAGGCGTCAGGCTGCGCTGATCAAGTAAACGCAGGTTGATGTTAAAAAGCCGTCCACTCTCTTTGGGGTGGACGGCTTTTTTGTGGGTTCAATGTGCGCTTGCTGCGCCAGCTACCGGTTTTTCAGGGATATCTTGCGGTTTTGCCTGCACCTGCGGGTGATGATGGCGGCTAATACGCATCAGGCCCCAGAGCATGGCGCCAGCAACGGCCAGCCAACCGGCAATCAGCAGAAAAATAGTGAGTATCGGGCTCATCAGTGCCTCCTTTGCCCCCTACGGGCTCAAACACACGCTAAGCAGATGACAGTCTAGCCTGTGCGATGTTGCAGTCTATTGACCGAAGGTCGTGTAGGGCTAATCGATTCGCTCTATATCAGCCATTGGGCTGTGGCTTAAGGCTATACCTCGCATTATTGGCGCCCTATGATTGACGGTCATGGCGGACTTTGAGGTCTGGCGTTTATTAAGAGCGAGGCAATATGCGGGCAGTGACAGGGGCAAAATCGGCGCGGCTGTGGCTGATGGGGGTGTTTGCGTTAGCGATGGTGGGCTGCGCCAGTGTCGAACCCCCTGAGTTTCGACGCTTGCCAGAACGGGTAGAGCTCAATGGCGTGCCGTTTTTCCGCGGCAATGCCAACCAGGGTGCCCCGCAAATATTGGCGGGCATGCTCAGTGAGCAAAGAGTCCGCATCACCCCCGGACTTTTGGTCAAACCGCTGCAGTTACCGGGTGCCGAAGCCTCATTGCAATCTAATATCGAGCAGCTTGCGGCGGGTTACGGGCTGATGGTGTACCCGCTGGACAAATCCCTGTCTGCGTTGCTGACTCAAGTGGCAGCCGGCTACCCGGTGATGCTGCGATTTAGCGACGGCACCCTGTGGTCCGAGCCGCGCTACGCGATGCTGGTGGGTTACAACCGCGCCAAAGGCACGGTGTTGCTGCGTTCAGGTATGGAGCGTCGGCGGTTGATGGACTTCAGCAAATTCGAGTCGGCGTGGAAGGATGCTGGCGGCTGGGCCGTGCTGATCCTGTCGCCAACCCAGTTGCCGGCCAACGTCGACAAGACCCGCTGGCTGAAAATTGCCAATGAACTGTCCCGCTCGGGCCAGGAACAGGCCGGGGCTACAGCGATCAAGACTCTGGAGTCCCAAAAGTAAGCGTTGGCATCACCCTGTGGGAGCTGGCTTGCCTGCGATGCAAGCGACGCGGTGTGACTGGCACAACGCAGCGATGCCATCGCGAGCAAGCCCGCTCCCACATAGCCACCACAAGAGTTAAAAGCCGAACTTGTCCCGCAAGCTGTAATACCAGGCACCCAAAGCAGTCAGCGGTGTACGCAACAGCTGTCCGCCGGGGAAAGGGTAGTGGGGCAGATCGGCAAACGCATCAAAACGCTCTGCCTGCCCGCGCAGGGCTTCAGCCAGCACCTTGCCAGCCAGATGGGTATAGGTCACGCCATGCCCGCTGCAACCTTGTGAGTAATAGATGTTGTCACCGATACGACCGACCTGAGGCAGGCGTGACAGCGTCAGCAGGAAGTTGCCCGTCCACGCGTAGTCAATTTTCACATCCTTGAGCTGCGGGAAAGCCTTGAGCATTTTCGGCCGGATAATCGCCTCGATATTGGCAGGGTCCCGTGCGCCATACACCACGCCACCCCCGAAAATCAGACGCTTGTCACCGGACAGGCGATAGTAGTCGAGCAAGTAGTTACAGTCCTCAACGCAATAGTCCTGTGGCAACAGAGTCTTGGCCAGCTCATCACCCAGGGGCTCGGTGGTGATTACCTGTGTACCGCAGGGCATGGACTTGGAAGCCAGCTCCGGTACCAGATTGCCCAGATAGGCATTGCCTGCGACGATAATGAACTTGGCTCGCACCTTGCCCTGGGGGGTATGCACCACAGGATTGGCGCCGCGTTCAATGCGAACAGCGGGGGACTGCTCATAAATGGTGCCGCCCAACGACTCCACGGCAGCGGCTTCGCCCAGCGCCAGATTAAGCGGATGAATATGCCCGCCGCTCATATCCAGCAGCCCGCCCTGATACTGATCACAGGCAACCACTTCACGAATCCGGCGCTGATCCAGCAGCTCCAGTGACGTATTGCCATAACGCTCCCAGAGTTTTTTCTGCGCTTCCAGATGGCCCATCTGCTTGGCGGTGATGGCGGCAAACACGCCGCCGTCTTTCAAATCGCACTGGATCTGATACTTGGCCACACGCTCACGAATGATCTTGCCGCCTTCAAAGGCCATCTGCCCCAGCAACTGAGCCTGCTTGGCGCCGACAGTGCGTTCGATCACATCGATATCGCGGCTGTAACTGTTAACGATCTGGCCGCCATTGCGTCCGGAAGCACCGAACCCCACCTTCGCTGCTTCCAGGACCGTGACCTTGAAACCGGCCTCCAGCAAAAAAAGCGCACTCGACAGCCCGGTATAGCCGGCGCCGATAACACACACATCCGTTTCCACCTCGCCCTGCAGGGCAGGGCGTTCAGGGGCTGGATTGGCTGAAGCCGCATAGTAGGACTGGGGATAGGGAGTGTTCGACATTCTGCAGCCTCTGTTTTATATTTTTTACGAGTGAAGCCGATGCTACCTGAGTTGAAAACCGCCCGCCAGCCACTGGCGGCTGAGTGTTTTAAGGTTAAAAATAAAAAATTCGACTATTCATAGGGTTAGCTGCAAAAAAGGTGTTGACACCCCTCCGCAAATCTATAGAATGCGACCCCACAGCAGGCACGTAGCTCAGTTGGTTAGAGCACCACCTTGACATGGTGGGGGTCGTTGGTTCGAGTCCAATCGCGCCTACCAAACAAAATCCGCTCTGCTGGGCGGTCTAGAAGGGCTCACCGAAAGGTGGGCCCTTTTTTGTTGTCTGCGATTTGCAAAACCCCCACCTCAAAACGCCAAATCAGCCCCCACCTCCAGGTACTCGATACCTTTCTCTGTGTGCCCGTCCTGATAGTGTTTGGTCGCGCGGCTTTGGTGATGGATGGCATGACCTGGAAGGGGCGCAAGACCAGCAGCGAACAGGCTTTGTCCTGGCCACGCCGGGAAGTGCATCTGGATGGCGAGAACAAAGCCGCCAACTATTTGCCTGCGCGTATCCAGTACGGGCAGATGGCCTTGGCGGCCGAAATTCACGCCGACGATATTGACCCAATCGACAAACGCAAAGGGGCCGTGACATTGGAGCGTGTCGAGGGGGCCGTGACACGCGAGTACGCAACGATCCCGAACACCAGCAAGCGGTTATTGCCTGCGGCGCCTGATCGGCCCAGTGCGACGCAGTTTGCGGACTACTTGCTGCAACGAGGATTGTTTTCTGTAAAGGTATAAACAGATGATGGCATTCGTAGTGGCCAGTACTAAAAGTTACTAGTAGAAGTTACTTTGAGTGCTTTAGTATGCTCCTCTCAAAAAGGGAGTGATGCATGTTACCTAATCCAAAAAGCAGTAATTTTCGCTCGGCTCTACGTAATGCGCGCAAGGATGCAGGGCTCACATTGACTGAGTTGGCTGATGCTGCAGGCATATCCAATGTTATGCCTGGACGCTACGAGCGAGGCGAATCTCAGCCTACGATGGGCACTTGGCAAGAGTTGAACAAAGCTCTGTTTGAGGTCGATGACGAGGAAGTTGAGGCAGAAGCGAAAAAGCAGGAAATCGGCGAATCACTTTCCGACTCGTCTATTGAGCAGATACTTGAAGAGCTAAAAAGCCGCGGATTCAGCACGGTTAACCTTTCCTACAGCTGATTCGTTGACCCAGCCCCGCTATCTAGTGGGGTTTTCTATCTCAGGTGCCACCATGACTTTCTATGACGAAATGGCCATGATGGCTCTGGAGATGATCACCGAGTTCGGCCAGTCGATACTTGTCGGTAATGTCCTTCCCGGCGAGTACGATCCCGAAACCGGAACGTCAGATCCTGACATTATCACTGAGCAAACTGCCCAAGGCATCCTGCTCGACTTCACTGGCCAGGAATTCCAGAACAACAGCCTCATCAAGCAAGGCGACAAGAAGCTCAAGATTGCTGCGCAGGGGCTTGAGTGGGTGCCTGACCTGCTGAGCAAGATGTCAATTCAAGGCCGCACCTGGTCAATCGTTCCTCCGCTCAAAGAGATCAACCCTGCCGGGACACCGATCCTCTATGAATTGCAGGTGCGATCATGAGCAATCATTACGCAGGCAAGAGCGGCAGTTTCTCAGCTCAAATCCGGGCCTTCGCGGATCGAGCGAAAGATGCCATTGATATGACGATGCGCGACATCATCATCAACATAGGTAACAGCGTTATCACGATGTCACCTGTGGGCACTCCTGATGTCTGGAAGATTAACAAGATCAGTCGCGAGTACAACCAGGCCGTCGCGGAACACAACGAAAACCTGCGCCAAAATCCGCAAAACTTCGACAAACGTGGCTATCTCAAGCGCGGCTTAAAGCTCAATGACGGCATGGGCATACGTGCGCCGCAGGGCTGTGTGGGCGGGCGCTTTCGCGGCAACTGGATGTTCAGTGTCGGATCACCTGACACCTCCACGGTGGATCAGGTAGACCCCCGGTGGTAGCCGTTCCATGGCACGTATCGTCAATGGTGCCCTGGAGTTCAATGCAGGGGAGACGGCTTACATCACCAACTCACTGCCTTATGCCATCCCCTTGGAGTACGGGCATTCAACCCAGGCACCGAGCGGTATGGTTCGGATCACCCTGGGCAACTTTCAAAAGATTGTTGAAGAGGCCATCAGGAAGAACCAGGTATGAGCCATAAGATTGTTCGCGCACTGTTTGAGGCCCGGCTGGCAGCTTGGGCAAAGCTGCAGAAGCCTGTACTGCGCATTGCCTATCAAAATGTGGTGTTCAAGCCTGCTGACGGCGAAACCTACCTGCGGGCTTTCTTGATACCTGCTCACACGGGGAGCGACGACCTCGCTGGCGAGCATCGGGTTTATACCGGTCTGTTTCAAATCACCATCGTCACACCTGCCGGAATGGGTTCCGGTGCGGGCGAAGGGTTGGCAGATGACCTGTCTGCTTTGTTTGCCCTCAATGATCGATTAACCCGGGGTGACTTCACGGTACTGGTGATGACCCCGGTCGAGCCTGGTCCCGAGCAACAAGAAGACACCGGCTGTGCGTTGCCTGTGTCGTTTCAGTACCGTGCCGACACGACTTGATCAGTACTTAGGATTTGGCGCGGCGGCTTCTGAACCACTTCACTAAATACCAAGGCGCGGCCAGTATCAGAACAAGAATCGCCGCCAGGGGCAGAGAGTCAACCCAGAGGGACGCTAGAAGCCTGGATTCGATCAACCAACCTTGTGCACTATTCGGATCGGTTTGGGCGTAGGCCGACAGCAGTGCAATCACTGAGGTGATTATCGCGAACCAAATGGCGCTACGAACTTGCTCTCGATTCATATGTGTTTGATTCCCGGAGTGGCATTAAGTAAGGCGCGCGATCCTATCAACCAGCCGTCATCCGGTCGATGGCTCTATTTGCCAATCCACTGACTTCATCCTAATACGCCCATACCCGAAAGAGTGCTGCGGGCTGCTGCTGGCCATCGGGCGCAAGCAGCAGTACTTCCCGTGCCGGAACATTGCCAGCGAGCCGAATGAAGAGTTTCGTCTCGATCCAGAAGACTACGCAGCAGCGGAAGACCTGGGCGAGGTGATCGGCATTGTTCACTCACACCCGGATGCCACCAGCCGGCCGTCTCCGCATGATCTGGCGATGTGCGAGGCTACGGCGTTGCCATGGCACATCCTGAGTTGGCCTGAAGGCGACTTGCGCACTATTACACCGACCGGAAACATGCCGCTGCTTAAGCGTCCGTTTGTTCACGGCGCGTGGGATTGCTGGCAGGTCTGTGCGGATTGGTACAAGCGCGAGTGGGGGCTGGAGTTTGAAGCTTTTAGACGGGAGGACGGCTGGTGGGAGAGTGCTGGCAACACCAGTTTGTACGAAGCCAATTACGAGGAGGCAGGTTTTGTGCGGGGCGACCAGCCACGGCGTGGTGACCTGATCGTTATGGCGATTGGGCGAACGGTTCACCCGAATCATGCTGGGATTTATCTCGGTGATGATCCGGAGCTGCCTGGAGAAGAATCAGGGGTTTTCGGGCCGGTGCCGTTTTTGTTGCATCACCTGTATGGCAGGCCGTCAGAGGTGATCGTTTATGGCGGCCCTTGGCTGGATCGGACGCAGCTGATCCTCAGGCACACAGATGCAAAATAACTAAAATGACGAGGCTTACCCGCAGGAGATCAACATGCACCAACTTAAAACTCAAATGACGAGTACTGGAGCGCTTGTGGTTACCGGTATTGGTACTGGAATTGAAACCAGTCAGCTTTTGATTTCAGCTGATAGATTTTCGATCAAGAGTGTTGAGCAATTTCTGGCAACAGAGAAAGCCGACCTGTTGGAGCGTCGACTTGCACGGATTGAGAGCAAATTAGGGTTTAGTCCTTTGGGTGATCGCTGAAAAATTCCGAGATCCTCTTGGGGTTCGGACGAACAGGACTGTTCTTGGGCATCGCCTCCGCCACGCGCAATGCAAAGACCCTTGCAGTCTCGAGGCCTTCTTTTCCTTGAGAAGCGGACAATTGATGAACAAGTCCGGAAATTACGCAATTGAGATTTTGTAGGTCTGAGCCATGCGCGTTGACGGCGTCGATCAGTTTCTGACTCAGTTCGCTTTGTTCCATTTTGCCTCCTTGGTAATCCGCGCCGAAATTAGCGCAACCCCAGTCCGTGGGCTTGCAGGCAAAAGACTGGGGAATTCTGTTGCGTAAGTGCTGGAGGCTACTACTACAGGCAACGGGGTGTTACTGAGGATTCGTACATGCTGCAACCATTTGCTAATCTATAGGCAATCTGCGTACACTTTACGCCAATGAAAACAGTCTTCTTTGAAACCACAAGCTTCACCGCCACGGTAGGTGATTACCTGACTGACGATGAATACCGGCAGCTTCAGGTAGAGATGCAGGCGAACCCGGCCGCAGGCGATGTAATGCCGCGCACGGGTGGATTCCGAAAGCTACGCTGGCAAGACGCCCGCAGAGGAAAGGGCAAGCGTGGCGGGTTGCGGGTCATCTATTACTGGCTGCTGGATGATGGTCAGTTCTGGATGTTCGCAATTTACGACAAGGATGAGCTTGAAAACCTGACCGCTGATCAGGAGAAAGCGCTGAAGGCGGCCATTGGTGCAGAATTGAAACAACGAGGTGGGAAATGAAAAAGCGCGATCTGTTTGCCGAGCTGATGCAAGGCGTGAACGAGATGGGCGAACATCGCGAAGGGAAGATCACCCTTCGCCAGTACGAAGTGGAGGCGATGCCGGCCCCCGAGGTGACTGCTGCCGAGATCGTTTCTCTGCGTGAAAAATTGCACATGTCCCAGCCAGTGTTTGCCCGGCAGATCAGAACCAGCCCGGACACACTGAAAAATTGGGAGCAGTCGAAGTCAAAGCCGAATGCCCAGGCAGCACTACTGATCAAGTTGGTCCAGCGCTTCCCTGATATGGTTGATCGCCTCAACGCTGTTTAAGCTGACCTGTATATGAAAGCCCGGCCCTCGCGCTGGGCTTGTTGCATCTGGTGCCTTACCAGCAAACGAGCCGCAAGCCGCCTACTAGATCTAATATTTCATCGGGGCGATTTGGCTGGATCTCCAATATGGAGATCAGACCATCAATCACCCTGCGCGATTCTTGACTGACCGGTTTTCCATGAGGCAGCAGCAAGTCTGCAATCGGATAGCACTCATTCGGCCAGTTTTTAAGCGCATTGATTAGTAGGTTACGTTTTTCTACCAGTGCGTAAGGACCATCGGCTGGATCTGCAAGCGCTAGCCTCAGTTTCGTGAATTCAAGTTGCATTATCTGCATCCTAGCCAGTAAAAAAACGCCCGGCAGCCCAGGCTTGGGCTACCTGTAATGGCGCTGGCGAAGCACTTCGGAGCAGCGCTTGGCGATTGTCAAAAAGTGCCAGCCAGTAAAAAGCATCAGCCCAACGGCACTGTACGCAGCGACTCCCAATGCTGTTATACCTACTTGGTTTGTAGCGTGTATGAGTTCTGGAGCAACGTCTTTGGCTACCCATAAGTAGTAACTGCCGGCCAGAAAACTTGGTCCACCAATTAGGGCAAGCGCCCAACTATTGAGCTCCGACCAAGGCCGCTTACGTTCGTTTCGAAATAACTGTAGAGCTTTATTAAGCGCCTTCAATTGGACTTCCTCAGACTTGGTTATAGGGCACAACGCTACTATGAATCGCCCCTAGTTTCGTAGACACCTCCAAGCCTTAAAATGAGGCCCATTAGGAGGTGCCATGAGCAACCAGCG
>NZ_WIWH01000051.1:0-25832 GCF_009600035.1 Pseudomonas sp. FSL R10-2964
CTGCTGATGTGGGGCCCCGACTGGCAGGCGATGCAAGCCGACCACCGCAGCCCCACCGGCGAACACCGCACAGTGGCGCTCAGCGATGGCAGCCAGATGCTTCTCGACAGCAATACGCTTGCCGATGTGCAGTTCAACCCCGATCAGCGAGAAGTCACGCTATTGCGTGGCCAGGCCTTTTTCTCGGTGACCCACGATGCCAACCGCGCCTTCTACGTCAACGCCGGTGACGTGCGGGTTCGGGTGACCGGCACCGCGTTTGCGGTCAACCTGGACGACAACGGTGTCGACGTCAGCGTCGAGAGCGGCACGGTTGCGGTACAAACGCCGCAAGCATCGGTTTCGGCCACGCACCTGCTGGGCCATGGCGACCAACTGCACTTCACTGCAAACGGCCAGCGCACGCGCATCGTGCAATTGCCCCAGGAGCAAATCGCGCCCTGGCGTCGCTGGCAGCTGGTGGCGGTCGATCAATCGATCGATGACGTGATCACACAGTTGCGCCGCTATCAGCCGGGCCTGATTCTGCTGACGGACAAGGCGCTGGGGCAACGACGCATCACCGCAGCCCTGAACCTGCGCGACCCCAAACGCGCACTGCAAACCGCCATTGCCCCATTGGGCGGACGCCTGCAGGACAGCGTGCCCTACACCCTGATCGTCTCGACCAAGCCCTGAGCCTCCCTGCGGGCGCGGGCTTGCGCTAACGAAACTATTTTCACTTATTTCTGGAAATCCTGAAGGCCCGGGAGTCTTTACCTACGAACGTCACTGATAAAGATTCGCATTAGTGACTATGGCGTTTCATTTCGTAGGTCACCTCATGCCTTCTTCGCGTTTGCGTTGTGTCAGTGTTGCTCGCTATCGATCGTTGTCCCTGGCCCTGTTGCTCGGCCTGCCCACACTGGCCATCGCTGCCAGCCCGGCAGCCGACACGCCAATCAGCCGTCAACAACTGCACTTCCAGATCCCGGCCCAGCCTTTGGCCAGCGCCCTGATTGCGTTTTCCCAGCAGTCAGGCTGGCAGGTCAGCGCGGAAAGCACCGTGCTCAACGGCCTGACCAGCTCGCCAGTCGATGCCAGCACCAGCCCCGAAAAAGCCCTGGCCCACCTGTTGCGCGGCACGGGCATGCAATGGGAAGTGACCTCGTCTGACAGCGCCTCAATCCTGCCGCCCGCCCAAAGCGATGTACTGCAAATCAAAAGTACCCCCATCACGGCGATGGAGCCGGTGTTCCAGGGCGAACAGGTGATCGACCGGCAGATGATCGAGGACCTGCCCTCGGGCAACGGTGATATCACCAGCCTGCTGCGCACCAACCCCAACGTGCAGTTCGACAACAGCCAGTTGAGCAGCAAAAACCCGGGGGAAATCGCCCCCGCCGATATCAGCATCAACGGCGCACGGCCCTGGCAGAACCTGTTTATCGTTGACGGCATGAGCATGAACAACGACCTGGACCCGGGCAACAGCAACGACGACTTCGATGAGATACCGGGGCGCAGCCAGGGCCTGGCGCTGGACACCGACCTGCTGGAAAACATCAAGGTCTACGACAGTAACGTGCCGGTAGAATTTGGCGGCTTCAATGGCGGTGTAGTCGAAGCCAATACCCGCGACCCCCGCAAGGAACTGCACGGCAAGGTGTCGGTACAAATGACCCGCTCCGAGTGGACCCGCTATCACCTGAACAAAGACGACCCGGACCTGGAAAATTTCAAGGCCGGCTTTGGCAACAACTACCAGCCCGACTTCGAAAAAGTCATCACCCGCGCCACCCTCGAAGGCCACCTGACCGACAACTTCGGCTTGCTGGGCACCTTCTCGCGTAAAGAATCCACCATGCCGACCCGCCTGTTTTCCGTGGCCAACCAGACCGAAACGGCAATGGAGACCGAAGAACAATCGCGGCGCATCGACAACTACTTCCTCAAGGCCACCTGGCAGATCAACGAAGACTGGAAGCTCGATACCACCCTGACCCACGCGCCGGAAACCGCCCGCACCTACGGCCCCAACTCGCTGGTGTCCGGCCGCGATATGGATGCCGGTGGCGACAGTATCAGTACGCGCCTGGTGTGGAACGCGCCCCTGGCCCGGGTTGAGCAGAACCTGAGCTGGAGCGAGCTGAATACCTCACGCTATTCCGACCGCGACTACATGATCCTCTGGCGAACTTCGGCCAGTCGCGACTGGAGCACCTCGGCATTCGCCACCGAAGGCGGTTTTGGCGATATCGAAGAAACCCAAAAAACCCTGGCCTACAAACTCAAGGCCGACTGGAACAGCTTCAAATGGCTGGGTGTGGATCATTCGCTGCAAACTGGCCTGGAGCTGTCGCAGAACTCGGCCAGCTATGAGCGCGGCACACCCTACAGCAGCTATGCGGTGGACAAGGCCACGTCATGCACCGGCAATGACCCGCTGTGCTCAATGGCGCCCACGATCAATGGCTGGCCTGGCCAGTATGCGAACAAGATGACCGTTACCCAGGGCAAAATTGCCTTCGACACGCGTTCATGGGCGCTGTATCTGCAAGACGAAATGCACTACAAGCGCCTCACCGTCAGGCCCGGCATCCGGGTGGACGGCGACAACTATATGAATCAGATCACCTTCGCCCCGCGCCTGGCCACCGAGCTGGACGTGTTTGGCGATGGCAAGACCCGCCTCACTGCCGGCGCCAACCGTTACTACGGACGCAACCTTTACGCCTATCGCCTGCGCGACGGTATTGCCTCGATGAGCACCGAATACACCCGCAAGACGCAGACGTCTGACTGGGAGCTGAGCAAGCACATCGCCAATGACAGCAAATTCAACCAGCTCAAAGTGCCTTACGACGACGAACTGACCCTGGGCCTGAGCCACGTGCAATGGAACACCGAGTTCGCCGTCAAGTACGTCAACCGTAAGGGGCGCGACCAGATCAGCCGCGCCTGGGGCGCGCAAATCGGCGAACCGTCCGAAGACACCTCGACCCTGGCTGCCAACTACTACACCTACTACAACGGCGGCAAAAGCGACGCCGACATCTACACCCTGAGCATCACCCCCCTGCAACCCTTCAATCTGGGCAGCACCCGCACCACTGCGCAGTTTGCGATGGACTGGAGCAAGATCAACAACACCGGGCTGTCCAGCTACAGCGCCAGCATCGGCGCTATCTACGTAGAAGACCCGACGATCCAGTACGACGGCAAGTTCATGAAGTATTCCGACATGCCCGCCAGCAACTACAACCGCCCCTGGACCGCGCGCCTGACCACCGTGACCGAAGTCGAGCCCCTGCACCTGACCTGGACCAACTTCCTGCGTTACCGCGACGGCTACCGGCGCATTGCCTCCACCAACAAAAAGGTCGAGCACGAAGGCAGCAGTGTCTATGTCTGGGAAGAAACCCCGTTCTCCGGGGCACTGACATGGGACACCCGTGTTGCCTGGGAGATGCCCACCGCCAAGGATCAGGCCGTTTTCGTCAATCTCGACGTCAGCAACCTGCTGGACAAGACCATCGTCAGCTCCACCGACACCAACGGCGTACTCAACTATGAAGTCGGCCGCCAGTTCATGCTGGAAGTGGGGTATAAATTTTGAAGACCCTATTCCTCGGCCTGACCCTCGGCACCCTGACCCTGAACGCAGTCGCCTGCGACGAACAGGCCGCCGACTACAAAACCTGCATCGCCCAACAATACCGCCAGCCCGTCGCCCAATGGCCCGCACCCCAGGTAGATGCCGATGTGCAATGGCAGGAAATGGCCGCCCTGCCCGCCCACGCCCCCGCACCGCCGGATAACCCGTTCAGCGAAGCCAAGGCCGAGTTGGGCAAAAAACTGTTCAACGACCCCAAGCTCTCGCGCTCCGGGCAAATCGCCTGCGCTTCGTGCCATGAAGCCGATATGGCCTTTGCCGATGGCCGCCGTGTCTCATTCGGCCATGATCGCCAAAGCGGGCGGCGCAATGCCCCCAGCCTGGTAATGAGCGGCTACAGCCCGGCGCTGTTCTGGGACGGGCGCGGCGGCACTCTGGAACAGCAAGCCATGCACCCCATCGTCGACCCGGTGGAAATGGCCTTTGATATCCCGCAACTGCTGCAACGGCTCAATACCAATAGCGCTTACCGGGAGGAGTTTGCACAAGTTTTCGGGCCAGGCCCGATCACCCCACAGCAAACCGCCCAGGCCCTGGCCACCTTTCAGCGCACGCTGGTCAGCGCCACGCGCAACACCGCCTTCGAGCAACTGCTGCGCGGGCGCCCGCAACGCATGAGCGATGAGCAGCTCTACGGCCTGCATCTGTTTCGCACCAAGGCACGCTGCATGAACTGCCACTTCGGCCCGGCGCTGAGCGACGAGCAGTTTCATAACGTCGGCCTGAGTTACTACGGGCGTAAATACGAAGACCTCGGGCGCTACGAGGTAACGCGCAAACCAGAAGATGTGGGGGCATTTCGTACGCCGTCATTGCGCCTGGTGATGAAAACCGCACCATGGATGCACAACGGCCTGTTTGTGAATATGGAAGGCACCCTGGCGTTCTACAACATGGGCATGCCCCGCCCGCGCCCCAACGCGCAACAGGCCAACGACCCGTTGTTCCCACACACCAGCGACCGGCTCAAGGCGCTGAACATGGACAAGGACGAACTGCGTGCCTTGCGCAGCTTTCTCGACACACTGTAGGCAGCGCCTGACTTTGTGGGAGCGGGCTTGCTCGCGATGCAGGCGACACGGTGTACCGGTAAAACGGCAGCATACCCATCGCGGGTAAGCCCGCTCCCACAAAAACAGAACAGGCCGCCGGCATCACATTTCGTCGCACTGGTGCAATTGGACGCTGGGTCAAGCGCACTTGAGAAACGATATCGTTTATTATTGTTACAAGTTTTGTAGTACCCAAGCGAGGAAACCAGCGAATGATGCTCCGAAATACCCAGCTTGCGACATTTCTACTGCGCAGTTTGTCCATCGCAACACTTGGCCTGACCCTGCTTGCTCCCGCCGCCTACGCTGCCGATCCTGTGACGCTGACCCTGTACAACGGCCAGCACAAAGAGGTCGGCGACAACCTCGCTGCCGCCTTTGAAGCCAAGACCGGCATTCACGTCAATGTGCGCAAAGGCAGCAGCAACCAGCTGGCCAGCCAGATCATGGAAGAAGGCGATCGCTCGCCTGCGGACGTGTTCTACGCCGAAGAGTCGCCGCCTCTGAACAGCCTGGGCGAACAGGGCTTTCTGGCCAAGGCCGATGACAGCACCCTGCAAGCGCTGCCCAAAGAGTACGTGGCCGCCAATGGCACCTGGATCGGCGTGACTGCGCGTACCCGCGTTGTCGCCTTCAACCCGAAAAAGATCAGCGAAGACCAGTTGCCCAAGTCGGTTCTGGATTTCGCTGACCCGCAATGGCAAGGCAAGATCGGCTTTGTACCCACCAGCGGTGCCTTCCAGGAACAGGCCGTAGCAATCATCAAGCTGCACGGGCGCGATGCCGCCGAAGAATGGCTGACCGGTCTGCGTGCGTTCGGCAAGACCTACACCAACAACATGGTGGCACTCAAAGCCGTAGAAAACGGTGAAGTCGCCGCAGTACTGGTCAACAACTACTACTGGTTTGCCCTGCAACGCGAAAAAGGCCAGCTGGACTCCAAACTGCACTACTTCACCGATGGTGATGCGGGCGGTTTGATCACCGTGTCCAGCGCCGGCGTGATCAAGGCCAGCAAACACCCCAAGGAAGCCCAGCAACTGCTGGCTTACATGGCCAGTGAAGAAGGTCAGCGCGTTATCACCAACACCACCGCTGAATACCCGATGCGCAAAGGCATGGTCTCGGAACGCGGCCTCAAACCGTTTGAAGAGCTGCAACCACCGAAAGTGACGCCTGCCGACCTGGGTAACGCTGAAGAAGCGCTGGACCTTGAACGTGATGTAGGCCTGCTCTGATGCTGTCAGCCGCTCAACCTGCACGCTTTACGCCCACCCGCAAAAAGCCGTCGATCTGGCTGTTGTTGCCCGTACTGCTACTGGTGGGCCTGAGCCTGTTGCCGCTGTTGTATGTCGGCACAAAGGCCTGGCAAGCCGGGTGGTCTGAAGCCCTGCACCTGTTGTGGCGGCCTTATGTCTTTGGCCTGATGCGCAACACCTTGCTGCTGATGGTCGGCGTCACACTGACCTGCGCGCTGGTCGGCCTGAGCCTGGCCTGGCTGCTGGAGCGCAGCAACCTGGCGGGGCGGCGCCTGTGGGGCGTAGTCCTGTGCCTGCCATTTGCCGTGCCGGCGTTTGTCAGCAGCTTTACCTGGGTATCGCTCAGCGCCAGTTTCGAGGGCCTGGGCGGTGCCATTCTGGTGATGAGCCTGTCCAAGTACCCGCTGATCTTTCTGCCGGTGGCGGCGACCCTGCGCAACCTCGACCCAGCCCTTGAAGAGTCGGCTCGAACCCTGGGGCAGAACCGCTGGGGGGTGTTTTTCAAGATCACCCTGCCACTGCTCTGGCCTTCGCTGCTGGCCGGTTCGTTACTGATTGCCCTGCATATGCTGGTGGAGTTCGGGGCGCTGTCGATCATCGGCCTGCAGACCTTTACCACAGCCATTTATCAGCAGTTCGAGCTGGAGTTCAGCAATGCCAATGCGGCGATGCTGTCTGCGGTGCTGCTGGTGATGTGCCTGAGCCTGTTGTGGCTGGAACTTAAGGTTCGTGGCAAAAGCCGGCATATTCGTATCGGCCAGGGCGCTGCACGGCATGCGGAACAAGTGAACCTGGGCAAGTGGTCGCTACCGGGGCAACTGTATTGCCTGGCGCTGGCGGTGATTGGCAGCGGCATCCCGCTGGGCATGCTGGCGTACTGGCTGATCAAGGGCAGCTCGGCAGCATTCCCGCTGGCCGAGATTGGCGAGGCTCTGTTCTCGTCGCTGTCACTGGCCCTGGGCGGTGCGGCGCTGTGCCTGGTGCTGGCTGTGCCGGTCGGATTGCTGGTGGTGCGCTACAAAGGCCCGCTGGCCATCTGGGCGGAGCGTTTGCCATATCTGTTACATGCACTGCCCGGGCTGGTGATTGCCTTGGCGCTGGTCTACTTCGCCCTGCATTATGTGCCGGCGCTGTACCAGACTTCGGCATTGCTGCTGATTGCCTATGCGCTGCTGTTTTTGCCACTGGCGCAGGCCCCCATCCGCACGGCGCTGAACAAGGCGGCTCCGCAACTGGAAGAAGCAGCACGGACCCTGGGCGCCACTTCGTTTACGGCATTTTGCAGGGTGACCCTGCCGATTATCTTCCCCGCGCTGGGGGCGGCCTTTGCCCTGGTGTTTCTGGATGCGATGAAGGAATTGACCGCCACCTTGCTACTGAGTCCGACCGGGCTGAACACCCTGGCAACACAAGTGTGGTCGCATACTTCGAATATCGAGTTTGCGGCAGCGGCGCCTTATGCGGCGTTGTTGATTCTGGTGTCGGGGCTGCCGGTGTACTTGCTCACCACCAGGATGTATTTGAGCCGCTGACAGCGGATCCAGCATACCCCGTGTGGGAGCGGGCTTGCCCGCGATGGCATCGACGGGGGCATGCAGATACACCGCGCTGCCCGCATCGCGAGCAAGCCCGCTCCCACAGGGGCAGCCCCGCTTCTCTACGCCCGGAACTGCCCAAGACTCGCCTTGAGCTGCGCCGCCAACCCGTCCAGCACCTTGCCGCTGGCCGTGGTCTGGGTCACCGCCTCGGCCGCACGCTCGGCCTGGGCATGGATCACTTCCACCCGCCCACGCACCGCATACGCTCCTTGCGCCTGATGCTCGGCAGCTTTGGTCGCATCACCAATCGCGCTATGCACCTGCTCGACCGATACCTGCATGGTCTTTTGCAACTGCACGCTGCCGCGCAGCACCGCCAGGCCCTCATCGGCCTGACGCCCCGCCAGGCCAATGGCCGCCACGGCTTCCCTGGCTCCCTGCTGCAAGGCCACGATATGCGCCTGAATATCACCGGTAGAGCTTTGGGTTTTGCTGGCCAGAGCCCGCACTTCATCGGCTACCACAGCAAAACCACGCCCAGTCTCCCCCGCCCTCGCGGCTTCAATGGCCGCGTTCAAAGCCAGCAGATTGGTTTGCTCGGCGATGCCGTGAATCACGGTCAGCACCACTTCGATCTGCTCACTTTGCTGCGCCAGACGCTCGATCACCTTGGCTCCCTCGCCCACCTGCCCGGCCAGCGCCTCGATCAGCCCCCCGACCTTGGCCGAGGTGCGAGTGTTTTCATCAGTAGCCTGACGAATATCAACCACCTGCCGGAGCGCCGCCTGCATCGCCTGGCTTTCCGACTGGGCTGCATCTGCCATGGTCGACAGTGCATGCAGGCTCTGAGCTACTTCATCGCGCTGTAACTGCGCGGCAGCATCGGCCCCGGCATTGCGCAAGGTCATCACACCGATCTCGACCCCGGTGCGCTGCGCCACATCACCCGCCTCACGCACGATGGGCTGCAGCTTGTCGACAAAGCGGTTAACCGCCGCCGCCATATCGCCGATTTCATCCTTGCTGTTCAGGCCTACACGCTTGGTCAAATCACCTTCGCCTGCGGCCAGGTCATCCAGCGCGGCAATCAGCAGCAGCAACTTGTTGACCACCCGCCGCCCCAGCACCACCGCCAGTAACAGCAACACACCAAATCCGACAATCGCCAGCCCCATGCCAATACGCCAGCGCAAGGTGTCCGCCGCCTCGCGCACGGTCTGCGCGGTATTGGCCTGCATCTGCGCCGCCGCTGCCTGCGCCGACTCCAAACGCGCGCCCAGTGCTGCCGAACTGTCGCTGGCAGCACCTTGCAAGCTTTCGCCGACCAGTTGCCCGCTATTGGCTATCAACGTCGAAAAGCGCTGGTCGAGGGCCGCCAGGTCCTGCTCAACCGAGGCGGTGGAAACCCCCATCAGCACTTTGCCGATCTCGACGCCATTGGGGTTGATAGAGGCTTCGAGATAGTACACCGACGGATCATGGCGGGCCGCATCGAGCACTTTATCCAGCGCCCGCTCGCCATTGCCCTTGGCCAAAAGCGCCTGGTTGATCGGGTTATCACGATTGAGATAGCGGGTCAGATGCTGCCCCGTGGCATCGTCGTACACCACGAATAACACATTAGGATTACGTTGAGCGCGTCGGGCGAAATCGGACAGCGTGGGCACATCGCTATCCCATATGGCACGCGGCGCTACAGCTGCCAGCAGTTGCGCCATGTCGTTGGCCGAGTCCTGCAGGTTCTTCTCCAGCGATTGCCTGAGCTGCATTTGCTCGTCTTTCAAGCGTGGCTCCAGGCCCGCGGTCAAACGCTGCCGGGTGCTGGCAGACAACGCATCCAGGCTGCTTTTAACCTCACGCCCGGCCTGCTCCAGTTCCGCGGTGAGCTTTTGGCTGTCTGCCCCCAGACGCGCATCCAGATCAGACTCCAACGCCGTCACCGTGCTCCGTGTCAGTGCAACAGCCACCAAAACCTGCACCAAAAGAGCGATACCTAGGGTAACGAATACAGGCCGCAGCAGACGGCTTTGTAACAGTGAGAGAACGGCAGACACGGAAAACCCTCCACTTAGGTGCCATTATTTTGATAGCACGCTTATTGACGGTTTTCACAGCAAGGGTCGTGCCGCACAACAGGCAGAAACGACAAAAGGCCCCGAAGGGCCTTTTGTTTTACATCAACAGCGACTTAAGCGAACGGGTGACGCAGAACGATGGTCTCGTTGCGGTCCGGGCCAGTCGAAATGATGTCGATCGGAGCGCCGATCAGCTCTTCTACGCGCGTGATGTAAGCGCGAGCGTTGGCTGGCAGCTCTTCCAGGGTTTTGGCACCCACGGTCGATTCAGTCCAGCCCGGCACTTCTTCGTACACAGGCTGCAGGCCTACGTAGCTGTCAGCGTCGGTCGGTGCAACATCAACACCGTTTGCGTCTTTGTAACCAACGCAAATGTTGATGGTTTCCAGACCGTCGAGTACGTCCAGCTTGGTCAGGCAGATGCCCGAGATGCTGTTCACATCGATAGCGCGACGCAGGATAACGGCGTCGAACCAGCCGCAACGACGGGCACGGCCGGTGGTAGCACCGAACTCGTGACCTTGCTTGGCCAGGTGAGCGCCAACGTCGTCGAACAGCTCAGTCGGGAACGGGCCCGAACCTACGCGAGTGGTGTAAGCCTTGGTGATGCCCAGGATGTAGTCCAGGAACATCGGGCCAACGCCCGAACCGGTCGCAACGCCGCCAGCGGTGGTGTTGGAGCTGGTCACGTACGGGTAGGTACCGTGGTCGATGTCCAGCAACGAACCCTGGGCGCCTTCGAACATGATGTCCTTGCCAGCGCGACGCAGGTCGTGCAGCTCGGCTGTCACGTCCAGCATCAACGGCTTGAGCAGCTCGGCGTATTCCTTGCACTCGGCCAGGGTCTTGTCGAAGTCGATAGCCGGCTCTTTGTAGTAACCAACCAGCATGAAGTTGTGGTAATCCACCAGTTCACGCAGTTTGGCTTCAAAGCGCGGCATGTTCAGCAGGTCGCCAACACGCAGGCCACGACGGGCAACTTTGTCTTCGTAAGCCGGGCCGATACCGCGACCGGTCGTACCGATCTTCAGCTCGCCACGGGCTTTTTCACGGGCCTGGTCCAGCGCCACGTGGAACGACAGGATCAGCGGGCAGGACGGGCTGATACGCAGGCGCTCGCGCACCGGTACGCCTTTCTCTTCCAGCTTGATGATTTCACGCAGCAGGGCGTCGGGAGCAACCACGACACCGTTGCCGATCAGGCATTGCACGCCTTCGCGCAACACGCCCGACGGAATCAGGTGCAATACGGTTTTTTCGCCGTCGATTACCAGCGTGTGGCCAGCGTTGTGGCCACCTTGGTAACGCACTACAGCGGCAGCATGTTCGGTCAGCAGATCAACGATCTTGCCTTTGCCCTCATCACCCCATTGGGTGCCCAGGACTACGACATTCTTACCCATAACACTTGTCCTCATTCGCGCAAACTTGGTGCCGGCAGCCGCCGGCAGGAAAACTCAAGAAACCAGCGGCACTACTTGCCACAGGCCATTCTGCTGAATCAATTGGCGGTCGCAGTCTGCCTCCAGGGCACCAGCCTGCTGTTGCCCAGGCAACGCCTGAACCACACGCTGGCCTTCACTGCGAAGCTGGCAAACCTGCTGCCAGAGTGCCGCATCGGTGCTGTCTGGCATCCAGATACCACCAGACGGCAACTTGACTTCCGCACGCCCCAGGGTCACCAGGGTTTTCAAATCGGTCGAAAAGCCGGTTGCCGGCCGGGCACGCCCGAAAACAGCACCAATGTCGTCATAACGACCGCCTTGGGCGATGGAGTCCCCAACGCCCGGTACAAATACCGCAAACACTACACCTGTGTGGTAGTGATACCCACGCAACTCGCCCAGGTCAAAGTACAACGGCAACTGCGGAAAACGCACAGACAACCCTTCGGCAATCGCCACCAGGTCGTCCAGAGCTGCCAGCACTTGAGCCGGAGCCTTGGCCAGACGCTCGCGCGCAGCAGCCAGAACTTCGTGACCGCCACACAAACCAACCAAGGCCTGCAGCATGCCCGCCAAATCGGCTGGCAAGCCTTGGGTCAAGGCCGTTACTTCGTCGATCGCCTTGCGTTGCAGGGCGTCGAACAATTGTTGTTCCACTTCAACCGACAGGTTGGCCGCACGGGCCAGACCACGGTAAATACCAACATGCCCCAGGTCCATGTGCACATCCGGCACATCGGCCAGTTGCAGCATGGCCAGCATCAGGCTGATCACTTCAACATCGCTGCTCGGGCTTGCATCGCCATACAACTCGGCGCCCAGCTGGATCGGGCTGCGCGAGGATGACAGTGCACGCGGTTGAGCATGCAGCACGCTGCCGGCGTAGCACAGACGGCTCGGGCCTTCACGACGCAGGGTATGCGCATCGATACGCGCCACTTGCGGCGTGATGTCGGCACGAAAACCCATCTGGCGACCCGTTTGCGGGTCAATCACCTTGAAGGTACGCAAGTCGAGGTCCTGGCCAGCCCCTGTCAGCAGGGACTCCAGGTATTCGATATGCGGGGTCACGACGAACTCATAGCCCCAGCTCTGGAACAGATCCAACACCTGACGGCGCGCCACTTCAATGCGGGCAGCTTCAGGTGGAAGTACTTCTTCGATGCCATCTGGCAAAAGCCAGCGGTCTACCGTTGCCATTACGCCATTCCCCTGTGATCCGGGCGGCCAGCCAGCAGGCGAGCCTTGAGTAAAGCAGAACGTGGCTGCGTCTTGAACGCGCACAGCAAAAAAGCCTGAACGACAGGCTCGCACATTCCTCGAAAATTCTGCCGATGCTGTAACAGCCATTCGGACAATCAAACATGCAGACGCAAAAAAGCCGGGAATTTCCCGGCTGCCGCATCATACACCCGTTTTCTAAAAGGATCACCCTGCGAGGCCATTTGACCGCCAAGCGGAGTGAATCAGGGTCTGTGATGAACATGCCAACCCTTCTGAAAACAGTGTGGGAGCGGGCTTGCTCGCGATGGCATCAACTCGATTTAGCAGACAGACCGAGTTGCTTGCATCGCGAGCAAGCCTGCTCCCACAGGCTTGAAGCGCTTTTACTGCTGCGAAGGCTTGGATTTTTCCAGGTAGCGGAAGAAATCGCTGCTTGGGTCCAGAACCAGCACATCGTTCTTGCTCGCGAAGCTTTCGCGGTAAGCGCGCAGGCTGCGATAGAACTTGTAGAACTCCTGATCCTGGCCATAAGCCTTGGAGTAGATCGAAGCTGCCTGGGCATCGCCATCACCGCGTGCTTCTTCGGACTGACGATAAGCTTCAGCCAGCAGAACACGACGTTGACGGTCGGCGTCAGCACGAATGCCTTCTGCCAGTTCGTTACCCTTGGCCCGATGCTCGCGTGCTTCACGCTCACGTTCGGTGCTCATACGTTCGAAAACGCTGCGGTTTACTTCTTTTGGCAGGTCGATGGCCTTGACGCGAACGTCGACCACTTCAATGCCCAGCTCTTTTTCAGCCATTTTGTTCAACGATGCAGTGATGTCAGCCATCAACGCATCACGCTCACCCGACACTACTTCGTGCAGGGTGCGCTTGCCGAACTGGTCACGCAGACCGGATTCCAGACGACGCGACAGACGTTCGTCAGCAATCTGTTTCATGCCCGAAGTTGCGGTGTAGAAGCGCTCGGCATCTTTCACACGCCACTTGGCGAAGGCATCAACCATGACCGCTTTCTTTTCCAGCGTCAGGAAACGCTGAGTCGGCGCGTCCAGCGTCATCAGGCGGGCGTCGAACTTGCGCACCTGGTTGACGTAAGGAATCTTCACATGCAGGCCCGGCTGAACGTCAGCCTGGACCACACGGCCAAAGCGCAGCAGTACAGCACGCTCGGTTTGCGAGACGATGTAGAAGCTGTTCCAGGCAACGATCCCCACGACAACAGCAACAATAAGGGCAACCAGCGATTTATTGCTCATCAGCGGCTCTCCCTGGTGCGCGGTTGTGGCGGCAGATCCGTACTGACGTGCGAGCCGGAATCAGTATTGCTCGCTGCGGCTGCCGAACCCGTTGCCGGGGTGCTGCCATTACGGCCTTCGATCATTTTGTCCAACGGCAAGTAAAGCAGGTTGCTCTGGCCGTTTTTGTTACCGGTCACGAGTACCTTGCTGGTGTTGCTGAAGACTTCCTGCATGGTGTCCAGATACAGACGGTCGCGGGTCACTTCAGGATTTTTGCGGTACTCGGCAACCAGTTTGGTAAAGCGGTCAGCCTCACCCTTGGCGCGGGAAACCACTTCATCACGGTAGCCGTTGGCATCTTCGATGATGCGCTGGGCCTGACCACGTGCTTCCGGTACAACGCCGTTGGCATAGCTTTCGGCCTGGTTGCGGGCACGCTGCTCGTCTTCTCGGGCACGGATCACGTCATCGAAGGCTTCCTGTACTTCACGCGGTGCGGCTGCGTTCTGTACGTTGACCTGGGTCACGGTGATACCGGTCTTGTAGGTATCTAGGAAACGCTGCAGGCGTTCCTTGATTTCCACGGCCATTTGCTCACGGCCTTCGGTCAGCACCTGATCCATCGACGTGGAACCCACGACGTGACGCAAGGCGCTGTCGGTCGCCTGCTGCAAGCTGACTTCCGGTTGATCAACATTCAGCACGAAGTCGCGCAGGTTGCTGATCTTGTACTGCACGGTCAGCGGCACTTCGACGATGTTTTCGTCTTCAGTCAGCATTTGACCCTGCTTGGTGTACGCACGCTCACGCGTCACGTTCTCCATGTACTTTTTGTCGAACGGCGGGAAGTAGATATTCAGGCCCGGCCCAACGGTGTCGTAGTACTTGCCCAGGCGCAGCACCACGGCTTGCTCCTGCTCATCGACTACATACACGGCGCTGTAAAGCCAGGCAGCCGCCAGCACGACGAGGCCGATGCCGAGCAGACCGTAGCCGGCGCCCTTGCCATTCGAACCACCCTCACTGCCGCTGCCGCCAGTACGTTTTTTCCCACCACCGAACAACCCATTCAGGCTTTCCTGCAGCTTTCGGAAGGCCTCGTCGAGATCTGGTGGCCCCTTGCGGTCGCCATTTTTAGGGCGTTTGCCACCCCAAGGATCTTGATTGTTCGAGTTGCCACCCGGCTCATTCCAAGCCATAGCGCTCTCCATCTGATAAAGCAAAGACGCGCCCACGGCGCGCCGACCAATGCTACAGAATGCCTATCACAGCGGCACGACCGCTTTGCGAGGCTTTTATTGCAAAGTGTGTTCTTCGATGAATTCCAGCGGCTGCATCCCTTCGCGGCTGACCAAGCGATTGAGCTCGGATCGCGGCAGGCGTACGTCCAACAGACTGGAGCCCTCATCGTCATGCTGTTCTTTTTGCACAACCCCCAGTTCGAAGAACTGTGCACGCAGTCGAGCAAAACGTTGCGGCAAGCGCAAGGTGCCCACGAACAAATCATTGCCCAGCAACTCGGCGATGGCCTGCTCAAGCAACTCCAGCCCTTGACCATCACGGGCCGACAACCAGACCCGCTGCGGCTTGCCATCGGCATCACGCTGGATCTGCGGCTCGACACCTTCAAGCAAATCGATTTTGTTGTAGACCTCGAGAATCGGCAAGTCCTGCGCACCGATTTCGCCCAGTACCACCATCACCTGCTCGATCTGCGCCATGCGCTCAGGCTCGTGCGCATCGATCACATGCAGCAGCAGATCGGAATTGCTCGACTCTTCGAGCGTAGACCGGAATGCTTCAACTAGCTTGTGCGGAAGATGACGAATAAAGCCCACGGTGTCGGCCAGCACGATCGGCCCCAGGTCGCCCAGATCAAGGCGGCGCAGGGTCGGGTCTAGCGTGGCGAACAACTGGTCGGCGGCAAAGACGTCAGAGCCGGTGACCTTGTTGAACAGCGTGGATTTACCGGCGTTGGTATAGCCCACCAGCGACACTGTAGGAATATCGGCGCGTTGGCGCCCTCTACGGGACTGCTCGCGTTGACTGCGGACTTTTTTCAGACGGGCTTTGATCTGGCTGATGCGCACACGCAACAGTCGGCGGTCGGTTTCGAGCTGGGTTTCACCCGGCCCGCGCATGCCAATGCCGCCACCTTGACGCTCAAGGTGAGTCCAGCCGCGTACAAGACGCGTGCTCATGTGGTCAAGCTGAGCCAGTTCGACTTGCAGCTTACCCTCATGGGTACGGGCGCGTTGAGCGAAGATATCGAGAATCAGCCCGGTACGGTCAAGCACGCGACACTCGAAAACACGTTCGAGGTTACGTTCCTGACTGGGCGTGAGTACGTGATTGAAAATCACGATGTCGACCTTCTCGGCCTTGACCAGATCGCGCAACTCCTCGACCTTGCCACTGCCAATCAGGTATTTGGCCGATGGCCGATGACGCGGCACGTTAAAAAACGCGACGGTATCGGCGCCAGCCGACACAGCTAACTCCTGGAACTCCTGCGGATCTTCGCGCGCCTCAGGGTCCTGTCCTTCCAAGTGAACGAGGATCGCTCGCTCACCACCACCGTGGCGCTCAAAGAACAAAGGATGCTCCTATTTAGGCATTACCTGGTTCAGCGTCTGCCAGATCCGATTCGGTTGCGCTAGGCAGACGAATTGGACGTACTGGTACGACTGTCGAAATTGCGTGCTTGTAAACCATTTGGCTGACGGTGTTTTTCAGCAGGATCACGAACTGGTCGAAAGACTCGATGGTCCCCTGCAGCTTGATCCCGTTGACCAGATAGATGGAAACGCCAACCTTCTCTTTACGCAAAGTATTCAAGTAAGGGTCTTGTAGCGAATGCCCTTTTGACATATGCCGCACTCCTGTAAGGATAAAAAATAGAAACAAAAATTAGATGACCGCTGTCGCCACATCCATAGGATAGACGGCATTTGCCAAGACTCAGCTCAATATGGAGACCGATTCCAGGTATTTCAAGGCTCGTGGCAGATTGTCGCAGTCCAGACTGTCAAGCCAATGCAAATCATTCCAGCTGCGCAACCAGGTGAACTGGCGCTTGGCCAACTGGCGCGTGGCTATGATGCCGCGCTCCTGCATCTCGGCCGCTGTCAGCTTGCCGTCGAGGTAGTCCCAGACTTGGCGGTAACCCACTGCACGTATAGACGGCAACCCGGCATGCAGGTCACTTCTGTTGCGCAGGTTTATGACCTCGTCAATGAACCCCTGTTCCAGCATCTGCCCGAATCTTAGTGCAATTCGCTCATGCAGCACCTGACGGTTCGCCGGAGCGATGGCCAGATTCGCGACAGTATAGGGCAATTGGCTGTGCCCAGAAGCCGCTGCTTTAGTCGTTTGTTCAGATTGTTTTTGCCGATGGGCCGTCACGCTCATGCCGCTGACCCGATAAACCTCAAGCGCCCGGGTCAGACGCTGCGGATCATTGGGGTGAATTCGCGCGGCAGACTCCGGATCTATGGCTGCCAACTGGTCGTGCAGGGCCTGCCAGCCAAGGCGCTGCGCCTCTTCTTCAAGCTGCGCGCGCACCTCGGGGTCCGCCGGAGGCATGTCGGCCAGGCCGTCAATCAGTGCCTTGTAATAGAGCATGGTGCCGCCCACCAGCAGCGGGATATTGCCTCGCGCCGTGATCTCGGCCATGGCCTTGAGCGCATCGCGACGAAAATCGGCCGCCGAATAGCTGTCGGCCGGGTCGAGAATGTCGATCAACTGATGCGGGTGAGCCGCCAGAATTTCTTTCGACGGCTTGGCAGTGCCGATGTCCATGCCGCGATAGACCAGCGCCGAGTCGACACTGATCAGCTCGCACGGCAGCACCTTGCTCAGCTCGATGGCCAGGTCGGTCTTGCCGGCGGCCGTCGGCCCCATCAGGAAAATAGCCGGGGGTAAAGCGTTGGAACCTGTCATCAGCGACCGCGCAAAAAGAGTTTGTCCAAGTCGTCCAGGCCCATTTGGGTCCAGGTGGGACGACCATGATTGCACTGACCGCTGCGCTCGGTGTTTTCCATGTCACGCAACAGACCGTTCATTTCCGGGATCGCCAAACGGCGATTGGCGCGGATCGCACCGTGGCAGGCCATGGTTCCGAGCAACTCGTTGAGGTGCGCCTGGATCCGGTCACTGGTGCCGTATTCCATCAGGTCGGCCAGTACGTCGTGAACCAGTCGCTGGGCCTCGGCCTGCTTGAGCAGGGCCGGAATCTGGCGGATGGCCAGGGTTTCCGGGCCAAGGCGCTGCAACTCGAAGCCCAGGCGCTGGAACCACTCGGCGTGTTCTTCGGCGCAATCGGCTTCCCGCTGGCTGACCGCAATCGATTCCGGCACCAGCAGCGGCTGACCACTCAGGCCTTCACTGGCCATGGCGATTTTCAGACGCTCATACATGATCCGCTCATGGGCCGCGTGCATATCCACCAGCACCAACCCCTGGGCGTTTTCCGCGAGGATATAAATGCCCTTGAGCTGGGCCAGAGCAAAGCCGAGCGGCGGAATATCACCTTGCCCGTCCGGCAGAGGCGCGGCATTGGCCTCAGGCAATGGTGCGAAAAACTCGCGATAGGCATTGCGCGCTTCTTCGACGGGCACCGGGGACGCGGAGGACTGCGGACGGTATTGGTACTGATAGCCCGCACCAGCGCCCGAACCTGCCACATGCGGTGACGGGGCCGACTGCGGCTGCTCCAGCACATTGGCCGCCAGACGCATTTCACCCTGCGGGCCGAATTCGCCAGCATCCAGCCCCGTCGGGCGCTCGGCCCCGGGCACCGGCGCTGGTGCGGCCAGTTGGTCTTCGGGGCGAACGTCACCCAAAGCACGGTGCAAAGTGCCATAGAGGAAATCATGCACCATGCGCCCGTCACGGAAGCGTACTTCGTGCTTGGTCGGGTGAACGTTGACGTCGACCACCGAGGGGTCGACCTCAAAGAACAGCACAAAGGTCGGGTGGCGACCATTGAACAGCACATCGCGATAGGCCTGGCGCACCGCATGGGCCACCAGTTTGTCGCGTACCGCGCGGCCATTGACATAGAAGTACTGCAAGTCCGCCTGACTGCGGGAAAAAGTCGGCAAACCGACCCAGCCCCACAGGTGCAAACCATTGCGTTCAACCTCGATGGGCATTGCCTGTTCCAGGAACGCGGAGCCGCACACGGCCGCCACACGCCGGGCGCGGGCAGTATCGTCGCGGGCTTCGTGCAGGTTGAGGATGGACTTGCCGTTGTGGCGCAAATTGAACGCCACATCAAAACGTGCCAGCGCCAGGCGCTTGATCACTTCCTGCAGGTGATCGAATTCGATCTTTTCGGTTTTGAGAAATTTGCGCCGTGCCGGGGTGTTGAAAAACAGGTCGCGCACTTCAACCGAGGTGCCCACCGGATGCGCAGCCGGCTGAACCCGGGGCGCCATGTCGCGGCCTTCGGTCTCGACCTGCCAGGCCTGATCGGCACCACGGGTGCGCGAGGTCAGGGTCAGGCGCGCCACGGAACTGATGGAAGCCAGCGCCTCACCGCGAAAGCCCAGGCTCATCACCCGCTCAAGGTCTTCCAGATCACGAATCTTGCTGGTGGCGTGACGGGCCAGCGCCAACGGCAAGTCGTCGCTGGAAATTCCGCTGCCATCGTCACGTACCCGCAGCAGCTTGATCCCGGCCTGCTCCACGTCCACATCAATGCGCTTGGCACCCGAATCGAGGCTGTTTTCCAGCAGCTCCTTGATCACCGAAGCCGGGCGTTCAACTACTTCGCCCGCAGCGATCTGGTTAGCCAGGCGCGGGCTGAGCAATTCAATCCGCGCGCTGCTGCTCAATGCTTCATCACTCATTACTGTGCCGCCAGGGCAGTTGCCGGAATATTCAGGTTCTGGCCAACCTTCAGCTCATCGGTTTTCAGGCTGTTGCTCGAGCGCAATGTCGCTACGCCCACTTGATAGCGTACAGCGATCATCGCCAGGGTTTCGCCGGGACGAACCGTGTGTTCGCGGGCACCCTGGGCGATTTTGCCGGTGTCACGCAGCCAGGCGATATAAGTGCCCGGTGGCGGATTTTGCTGGAAGAACTGGCGTACGCCGCTGCTGATCGAACGGGCCAGCGCTTGCTGGTGACTGCTCGAAGCCAGCTTGGACGCTTCGTTGGAGTTCGAGATAAACCCGGTCTCGACGAGAATCGACGGAATGTCCGGCGACTTCAGCACCATAAACCCGGCCTGCTCTACGCGCTGCTTGTGCAGCGGGGTGACCCGACCTATGTTGCTCAGCACTTTTTGCCCGACGTTGAGGCTGGAGGTCAGCGACGCGGTCATCGACAGGTCAAGCAATACACCCGCCAGCATGCGGTCCTTGTCATCGAGGCTGACGTTGCCTGCGCCACCGATCAGGTCGGAGCGGTTTTCGCTGTCGGCCAGCCAGCGCGCCGTCTCGGAAGTCGCGCCGCGTTCAGACAGGGCAAACACCGAAGCACCAAAGGCAGCTTTGGACGGGGCCGCATCGGCATGGATCGAGACAAACAGGTCGGCGCCTTTCTTGCGGGCGATTTCGGTACGGCCACGCAGCGGGATAAAGTAGTCGCCGGTACGCGTCAGCTCGGCCCTGAAGCCTTTCATGCCGTTGATCTGGCGTTGCAGTTCTTTGGCAATCGCCAACACCACGTCTTTTTCACGCTGGCCAGCCGAGCCCGAGGCCCCCGGGTCTTCACCGCCGTGGCCGGCATCGATCACCACCACCACGCTGCGTTTACCGCTCGGGATCGGCGGCAATTTAACGTCGGGTTGCGCGGGCGTCACCGGCACCACCGGCACCGTTGCCACGTTGGTGGCCGGCAGGCTTGGCGCCAGATCGGCGCCCTGGTCATACAGGTCGACCACCAGGCGGTTGCCGTACTGGGCATTGGGCGCCAGAACGAAACTTTTCGGGGTCACGGCCTTTTTCAGGTCGATAACCACGCGCAGGTCGGTGGGGGTACGCTGCGCCGAGCGCATGCTGGTGATTGGCGTATTGGCTGTTTGCACATTCAGCGGCCCGCCCAGGGTCGCGCCATTGATGTCGATGACCAGACGATCAGGTGCAGTCAGCGTAAACACACTGTGCTGCACCGGCCCGGTAAGATCAAAAACCAGTCGAGTGTTGTCCGGCGCCCGCCATAGACGCACGCTCTTGACCTGGGTTGCGGCCACAGCATTGAATGCCATGACACTGAGCAACACACCCACCACACTTGCTAACGCGCGAAAGCGCATACCAAACCCCATCATTATTTGTATTCCGGCGCCAATGCGGCACACCAAGACTCGCCACGGGAACCTTGGGGCGTCAGCGTCAGCAAACGCCCGGTGTTATGCGGCCTAATGGTAATGGTCAGGTCAGGCTTTGGCAAAAAGCCTGCACCTTTATCGGGCCACTCGATCAAGCATAGGGCGTCTTCGTCGAAATAATCGCGAATCCCCATATATTCCAGCTCTTCCGGATCGACCAGCCGATACAGGTCAAAGTGGAAGGCCCGAATATCGCCAATCTCGTAGGGCTCGACCAATGTGAAGGTCGGGCTTTTGACCGAACCCGTGTGACCAAGGCCGCGAATCAGGCCACGTGACAGGGTGGTTTTACCCATACCCAGGTCGCCGTCGAGAAAAATCAGGCCGTGACCTTGAGTGACAGTGGCCAGGCGCGCGCCAAATGCGGTCATGGCCTCTTCGTCGGCCAGTTGCAGTGTTATTTCGTGCACGGTGCGTGTTCCTCCAACAACTGACGAATGGCTGGAATCAAATCACTGGCCGCCAGCCCACGGCCCAATTGTCCTTGTTGCTCACCGGCGCGGGCATGCAGCCACACCGCCAGGCATGCGGCGTCATAAGCGCCCAACCCCTGAGCCAGCAGCGCGCCGATCACGCCTGCCAGCACATCCCCAAGACCGGCCGTAGCCATTGCCGGATGGCCGTGACTGCAAATGGCCAACTCGCCATTGAGTCCTGCAATCAGACTGCCTGCACCTTTAAGGACGCACACTGCTGAGTATTTTTTAACCAACGCCCTGACCGCAGCCGGTCGATCGGCCTGTACCTGCCCGGTGCTGATACCCAGCAAGCGTGCGGCTTCACCCGGGTGCGGGGTCATCACCGACCCTGGTGCCAGCGTGATGACTGCGTTGGACAACAGATTCAGCGCATCGGCATCCCACACCTGCGGCATTTTTGCCTGTGCCGCGGCCGACAACAGACTGCGCCCCCAGGGCGCCTGCCCCAAACCCGGTCCCACCACGACCACCGAAGCCTGCGCCAGTACGCCCATCAACTGGTTGGCCGACGATACGCCGAGCACCATCACCTCGGGCACCCGCACCAGCGCAGCAGGCACGTGCTCGGGGCGCGTGGCCAGTGATACCAGGCCAGCGCCACAGCGTAGTGCAGCCTGGGCGCTGAGGGTAATCGAGCCGCCAAATCCGCGATCGCCACCCACCAGCAGCACATGCCCGAACTGGCCTTTATGGGCGCTCGGGGCTCGTCGAGGTAGTGGCGCCAGATTATCTGCGCTAAGGGCTTGGAGGTCGGCTAACAGGTGTTTGGTCTGCGGCATGCGTGTTTGGCTCCGATGTCTGGCAGAATTATACGCATCTCAGCTCCGGTTTCTCTTGTCCCATGCCTGCTATTACTGCCGACCTCCCCGCTCTCGCCCGGTCCATCAAGGAATGGGGCCGCGAGTTGGGCTTTCAACAAGTCGCCATTGCCGGCCTCGACCTGGGAGAACACGAACACCATCTGCAACGCTGGCTGGAAGCCGGCTACCACGGCGACATGGACTACATGGCCGCCCACGGCAGCAAGCGTTCACACCCGCAAGAGCTGGTGCCCGGCACAGTGCGCGTGATTTCCCTGCGCATGGACTACCTGCCCGGTGACACTCATATGGCGCAGCTGCTGGCCCAACCGGAAAAAGCCTACGTTTCACGTTATGCCCTGGGCCGCGATTATCACAAGCTGATCCGCAAGCGCGTGCAACAACTGGCCGACCGCATCCAGAAGGACATTGGCCCGTTTGGCTTCCGCGCCTTTGTCGACAGCGCCCCGGTACTGGAAAAGGCCATCGCGCAACAGGCGGGTCTGGGCTGGATCGGCAAGAACACCCTGGTGCTCAATCGCAAGGCGGGCAGCTACTTCTTCCTGAGCGAGCTGTTTGTCGATTTACCGCTACCGGTCGACGCCCCCCACGAAACCGAACACTGCGGGCGCTGCACCGCCTGCCTGGACATCTGCCCCACCAATGCCTTTGTCGGGCCTTATGTGCTGGATGCGCGCAAATGCATTTCGTACCTGACCATCGAGCTGAAAACCGCGATCCCTGAAGAATTGCGCTCGATGATCGGCAATCGGGTATTCGGTTGCGATGACTGCCAGATCGTCTGCCCCTGGAACCGTTTTGCCCGCACCACCGCAGAAGGGGACTTCAAGCCACGGCATAACCTGGACAATGCCGGCTTGGCCGAGCTGTTTATGTGGGATGAAGACACATTCCTGAGCAGCACCGAAGGCTCGCCGCTGCGCCGGGCCGGGTACGAACGCTGGCTGCGCAACCTGGCGGTAGGCCTGGGCAATGCGCCATCGACGATCCCGGTGCTGGAAGCCCTGAATGCGCGGCGTGATTACCCGTCGGAGCTGGTGCGCGAGCATGTGGAGTGGGCGCTGACACAACACGCCAAGCGGGCCTGAGCCAAGCCCGCTGCCACAGTTGCTTAATGCTCGTCGTTATAAACGAACTTGGGCATTTCCCAGTTAAAGCGGATCGCCAGCAAACGCAGCAGCAGCCCGCCGAACAAAGTGACGAAAATCGCCTGTTCGTTGGGCATTTCCAGATAAGTACACAACAAGAAACACCACGCCGCAGCAAACGAAACGCTGGCATACAGCTCACGACGGAAGATCAGCGGGATGTCATTGCAGAAGATGTCACGAAGGATGCCGCCGAAGACCCCGGTAATCACTCCGCTCACCGAAGCCACCAGCATGCCCTGACCCATCTCCAGCGCGGTCATGCATCCGATCAGGGTAAACGCTACCAGCCCCAGGGCATCAAGCACCAGAAACAGCGAGCGCAGATGACGCATCAAGGGCGCGATAAAGATCGTCACCAATGCAGCGAACGTGGTCAGTACCAGGTATTCCGGGTGTTTGACCCACGTCAGCGGGTAGTGCCCCAACAGGACGTCACGCACCGAACCGCCCCCTAGCGCGGTGACGCAGGCGATCAGCACCACACCGAACCAGTCCATGCCCCGACGCCCGGCAGACAGCGCGCCGGTCATGGCTTCGGCAGTAATGGCAACTAAATAAAGCATCAGCAACATGGCAGCGATCCTTGCAAGAAGGCGCGCAGTCTACTCTCAGTTGGCATTGGCACCAAAAGCGGGCAACAAATACTGTTCTTTGTGGGAGCGGGCTTGCTCGCGACGGCTTCGCTGCGGTTCGGTAGATGTACCGAGTCGCTTGCATCGCGAGCAAGCCCGCTGCCACAGGGGGATCAACGGCAGCTTAGAATTTGATGAAATGCTTGCGGTAGTGTTGCAGCTCGGCAATCGACTCGCGAATGTCGTCCAGCGCCAGATGCGTACCCTTTTTCACCAGGCTGTCGCGTACTTCCGGCGCCCAGCGTGCAACCAGCTCCTTGAGCGTCGAAACGTCCAGGTTGCGATAGTGGAAGTAGCTTTCCAGCGCTTTCATATGGGTGTACAGGAAGCGGCGGTCCTGACAGATACTGTTGCCGCAGATCGGCGATTTGCCTTTGGGTACCCACTGCTCAAGGAACGCGATGGTCTGCGCTTCGGCTTCGGCCATAGTAGTGGTGCTGTCCTTGACACGCTGGGTCAGGCCGCTGCCGCCATGAGTACGGGTATTCCACTCGTCCATGCGCGCCAGCACGGCATCACTATGGTGGATGGCGATGACCGGGCCTTCGGCCAGGGTATTGAGGTTGCTGTCGGTAACGATGGTGGCCATTTCAATAATGACGTCGTTGTCAGGGTCCAGACCGGTCATTTCCAGGTCGATCCAGATCAGGTTCTGCGCGTTTTGCATAATGGCCTCCAGTGCTTAGGTGCGCAGTTTAGCTTAGGCACGCGGCCCTCGTGCTAAACTCCCCGGCGTTTTACCCTTCTTATCGTTTTATCAACACGGAACACCCATGGCCAAACGCCAGCTCAACCGTCGTCAGAATTGGCGCATCGAAAAGATCCAGGGCGAGCGCGCTGCCCGCGCCGCCAAACGCGAATCCAGTGCCGTCGAAGCGCTTGAAGGCGGCGATTTAGGCCCCGAGCAACTCGGCCTGGTGATCGCGCACTTTGGTGTGCAGGTCGAAGTCGAAGCCCAGGAAGGTGAGCTCAAAGGCCAGATGTTCCGTTGCCACCTGCGCGCCAACCTGCCCGCTCTGGTAACCGGTGACACGGTTGTGTGGCGCGCCGGCAATCAGGGCATCGGCGTTATCGTCGCCCAGTTGCCGCGCAAGACCGAGCTGTGCCGCCCGGACAGCCGTGGTCAGCTCAAGCCGGTTGCAGCCAACGTCGACATGATCGTGATTGTGTTCGCGCCCATGCCCGAGCCGCACGCCAACCTGATCGACCGCTATCTCGTCGCCGCCGAGCACGCCGGGATTCGCCCGCTGTTGCTGCTGAACAAGGCTGACCTGATCGACGAGCAGAACGCACCGGCGCTGAATGCATTGCTGGGGGTTTATCGTCAACTGGGTTATCCGGTGCTGGAAGTGTCGGCCCATCACGGCGATGGCATGCAGCAGTTGCAAGCGCAACTGGACGGCCATATCAGTGTGTTTGTGGGTCAGTCGGGCGTTGGCAAGTCGTCCCTGGTCAACAGCCTGCTGCCTGAGGTCAACCTTCGGGTCGGGCCGCTCTCGGAGATTTCCGGCCAGGGTACGCACACCACGACCACGGCACGCTTGTTCCACTTCCCGGGCGGCGGCGATCTGATCGACTCCCCGGGTATTCGTGAGTTCGGCCTGGGCCACGTCAGCCGTGCCGATGTCGAGGCGGGGTTCATCGAGTTCAACGACCTGATCGGCCGTTGCCGCTTCCGCGACTGCAAGCATGACCGCGAGCCGGGCTGTGCATTGCTGATGGCCCTGGAAGATGGCCGCGTGCAGCAACAGCGCATGAACAGCTATCGCTCGATCATTGCCAGCTTGCCTGAGTCGAGTTACTGATTCAGGCCAGAAGCCCCCTCACCCCAGCCCTCTCCCTGTATGGACCGGGGACATAGCGAACACAATGTTCGGAGACATCGCGAACACTTTTAATACGACACATTGACCCCTTA
>NZ_WIWH01000052.1:0-24301 GCF_009600035.1 Pseudomonas sp. FSL R10-2964
ATCAGCTGTCACCGGTAGAGTTTGAAAAGCGTTACGCAGCGAGCCTGGAGAGTGTCTAGGAAACCTGGGGCGATTCATAGAAAGCCTGGATCGCAGGCAGATGTGCCGCCGCCGATGGTAAGCGAGGTGCCTGAGTTTGAGTTGGATGTAGATGAACAGAACGTGTCGGAACACGCTGACCTGAAGAAAAGCGGCAGTGAATCAGCTTCATCGGCAGCCACCTCATCGAAGTCTATGGTCCGTTGGGAGAGTGGACGTCAAAAGCGGATTCGTCGATTCAGTACCTTATGAACTTCATGAACATGATTTAACATAATATACATTATGCGAAACAGCGTATTGGAATGTCAGGGCCAGTGGAGGCTGCTTTTCAACAGGCAGACTGGCATTATCGACCTCTGAACATCTTGGGATCAAAACCATGAACCGTGTACCAGGTACTGAAAACCAACGCTGAACTGTGATCTGCCAAGACGCTGCCGATGGCACTGGCACTGGCACTGGCACTGGCGACAAGATCGTGCCGTTGCCCGATGGTTTGCTCAGCGAACTCGACATTGTTATGGGTGACACGCTGACCGTTAAAAAACAGCCTGACGGAACAATAACGCTAACGCCAATTTGAACCAGGTCAAAGCTATTGCTATGACCTGGAAAGCCAGCACTCAGCGAATACTAGACAATCATCAAGGATAATCATTGCCACCGTTTGGGAAACGGCATCGGTGAATACGGTTCAGTGCCATCTTCCATCCGCGCAATGCACCGTGCTTTTCGATTGCTAACAATGCGTAATTTGAACAGCTTGGCTCAAACCTGCAGGCGTCTCTAAGTCGGCTAGGCCCGATATGCTGATAGAGCTTAATGGAGCGAACGGAAAGCCAGGAAATCACCGTGGTTTTCGGAAAGAAATGACGTAATAGCTGGCCATAGAATCTTTTTTGCCTTTAAGTGCATCAAAGCAACCGGCCTTAACTGACACACCAATCGAGTCAATTCGGTAAAATTCCCAACCCTCGGAAGCGTACTCATTGACGACCGTTTCCAAGTAGACAGCGGCCTCATTACCACGGTGTTTGTTCGCCTGAACCTCAATGTTCGGCGGAACTTGGACCATTTTATACACGTACATCGCACTATCCTTGCGTCAGGGCTTGATTTGCACCTTGCTGGCCATACAGATCCGGCAAAATGAACTCAATAGTAGCGATTTGACAGCGGGAATCTAGCTCATAATTTCTACTGAATAGGCATAGACTTGTACAGCGTTGACTCTCTGGGTGCTCATATATACCCAATAATTATAACTATACTAAATGGTTGTTTAGTTTAGTTATAATAGGAGTTTTTGAATATCCGAACAAAACGCCCGTCCCGCCCGGTAAGTATCCCTCTGAAACCTGGCTGGCAAATCGACCTGATGCCCAGACCGAACAACGGCGAATCAAGCCGGTTCGAGCATTTATCCTCCCCCTGCTTACCCCTCCGGACTGCTACTGCCGCATGGTGAAATGCCCGCTCCGACAGGCTCAGCGGATCAGGACTACCCTCCACTCGCCCGGATTTACGACTGGCTCCACTCTTAAGCCTGCCTAGACCTCATGCCCGAAAGGCTTCAACTGCTGCTCAAACACCGCTACACCGTCCAGGTCGCGAAGGGTTACCGTGAGACTCTTGTCACGAGCATCAATGTTGACCTCGCCGAAGAACTGCAGCCCTGCCAGGGGCGAGATGTTCGGTTCAGTCGGTGCCTTCTCGAAGACCACCTGCGGGCCAAAGGTCATGTCCAGAGCACAAGACGGAAAACTGCCCGCATTTAAAGGTCCGGCGACAAATTCCCAGAACGGCTCAAATTGCTGGAACGCTGCTCGATCAGGATGATAGTGGTGAGCTGCACAGTAGTGCACATCGGCAGTTAGCCACACAACATCACGGACCTGTCGTTGGCGCAGGAAATCCAGTAACTCGCCAATCTCCATTTCTCGTCCCAACGGTTTGCCATTGTCGCCGTTGGCTATTGCCTCCCAGCGCGGTACTCCGGGCGACATTTCGCCATCCGCCACGGCCAGGCTAAGCGGCATATCGGCAGCGATCACTTTCCACTGGGCCGTTGAATGTGCCAGCGCCTGCTTGAGCCAGTCGAGTTGCGTACGCCCGAGAAACGCCGTCTGTGGGCCCGGGACAGCGGACAAGTTGGCGTCATTGCTCCCTCGGTAACTGCGCATGTCCAGCACAAAGAGCTCCAGTAAAGGTCCATAAGGGAGGCTCCGGTAGATGCGACCGCCCTTATCGCCAGGCTGAGGACGCATCGGGGAGTACTCGAGCCAGGCTTGCCGTGCCGGACCGAGCAGATCCCTGATGGCGGCACTGCCATAGCGTGAGTCAAGCTGTTTGCCTGACGACCAGTTGTTGGTCGTTTCATGGTCGTCCCACTGCCATATCTGCGGCACCTCGGCATTAAACCGCCGCACGTTCTCGTCCATCAGGTTGTATCGGTAGTTACCCCGGAAGTCGTCGACAGTCACCGCGACATGGCTTTTGGCTTCAGTGGTCAGGTTGCGCCAGACGCGACCATTTTCCACGACCTGTTGGGCCGGAACCGGGCCGTCTGCGTAGATAGTGTCGCCACTGTGCAAGAAAAAATCCGGCAAGCGTCGACGCATGGCGTCGTAGATGCGCATGCCGCCTATGTCAGGGTTGATGCCGAACCCTTGACCGACCGTATCACCACTCCATACAAAACGAATGTCCCGCGGCTGCCCTGGCACACTGCGCAGGTGCCCGAACCACGGTTCGCCCGCTGTTCCGGTGCGGGCGTCCTCGAACCAGGCGCGATAAAAGATGGATTGATCGGCGGGCAGCCCTCTGAGTTCCACCCGGGCGGTGTAGTCAGTGCCTGCATGTGCCTGCGCCGAAGCGGCGCGCCGGGGCTGAGCAAAAGTGCTGGTGGTGTCCCACTCAACCACCAGTTTGGCTGGCCGGTCACTACGGCTCCAGACCATCGCGCGGTCACCCAGTAGATCCCCGGATTGCACGCCATCTGTCATCTGGGGCCTGTCCTGGACATTCGCCAGAATAGCCGGCGCGAGGCTGGGCAACACAAGTCCCGCAGAAAGCGTTTGGATCAGGCTGCGACGGCGGACTGGAAACTGTGACATGGATGATCTTCTCGAGTGGAAGGAGTCATTATTTAAGCCCCTGCCAATGACAGCCATGTTTCAGAGCAGCACAGCCACGTGCCGGCTATGCTGGATGTCTGATGGCACTTTCAGGCAGTGCAGATTGCCAAGGCGGTTGCACTGCCCCTCTGTGTTTGGCTGTTGATCTTGAGGGACGCACCATGATCCGCCCCACTGAGCAAGGCCCGATCAATGCTTGCGATGCAGCGCAGAGAACCCGCCCCAGCAACTACCCCGAGCCCTTCGCGTCCCTGATGCAGGGCCGCACCAAACGGCCTCTGGGTGATCTGTTCAACTTGAAGAATTTTGGCGTCAACCTTGTACACCTGCCGCCAGGCAGTCTCTCCGCCCTTCATCACTCGCACTCATTACAGGACGAATTTATCTATGTCCTGGAGGGTCATCCGACCTTGTTCAGAGGTGATGAAAGCGTGCAACTGGCTCCGGGGATGATTGCGGGCTTCCCCGCCAAAGGGCTTGCCCACCATCTGGAGAATAAAACTGACACCCTCTGCGTGGTTCTTGAAGTAGGCGACCGTAGTGTCGGAGATAGCGTGACTTACCCGTCAGACGATATACAGGCGGTGACGGCAGTCGACGGCACATGGCACTTCGTCCATAAAGATGGCAGCCCCTATGGCTGAAGGGCATCTGCGCGCCCTTTGCCCTCCCCCTGACATCCCCTCTTATCGGACTCTCGACACTGACAATTTGTCGCAGGCCCGGGTTTTTGTTAAAGTTATAAAACTAACCGTTTAGTACATAACTGTTTCGGACGTTTCCCGGTCTGTCGACCTGGCCTGTTCAAGGCCTCGACGACGTGCAGAAACGCCGACACGTCTGCGCCTGCCTTGCAAGCCGCTACAGTTAAACGCTATGCCCTCCTCCCAACCGTTCATGCATCAATAGGGTCATGCACAATGAATAACGCTCAACCTTCGGCAGCCGCAAGCCGTTGGCCCATCTGGGTCGCCGCTTTAGGCGTGCTGGTTTTCGGTTTGCTCTATGTCGCCGGTGGCGGCTACCTGGCCACGCTCGGTGGTAGCCTGTACTTCCTGCTTGCAGGCCTGGGCATGGTCGCTTCGTCCGTGTTGCTGTTCAAGCGACGCCTGGCTGGTGCCTGGCTGTTTGCTGCCATCATGCTCGCCAGTGTTATCTGGGCCCTGGCGGATGCCGGGCTGGTGTTCTGGCCGCTGGTTTCACGTCTGTTTGCCCTGGCGGTGCTCAGCCTGGTCGTGGCGCTGGCTTACCCTTCGCTGCGCAAGGCCAATGGCCTGAGCGGCAACGCCGGTTATGCGCTGGGTGCAGTGCTGGCCGTGGCCATCGCCGCCGGCTTCTGGGGGATGTTCCAGCCTCACGCCTCGATCGCACCGACCGGTGACGGCCCGGGCCTGACCAAGGTTGACCCGGCCAAAGCCCAGAAAGACTGGGCACACTACGGCAATGACGAAGGTGGCAGCCGCTTTGCTGCTCTGGATCAGATCAACCGTAGCAACGTGTCCAAGCTGGTACCGGCCTGGACCTACCAGACCGGCGATGTGGCCATCAGTGATGGCAATGGCGCAGAAGACCAGATGACCCCGCTGCAAGTGGGCGACAAAGTGTTTATCTGTACGCCACACAACAACCTGATCGCGCTGGACGCCGATACCGGTAAAGAGTTGTGGAAGAACAACATCAATGCCAAGGCCGCCGTCTGGCAGCGTTGCCGTGGCCTGGCGTACTTTGATGCCAGCGCCCCAGTCGCAGCACCCACCGATGGCAGCACCCCGGCCGCAGCCGTCACCGTTGCCCCGGGCGCGGCGTGCCAGCGTCGCCTGCTGACCAATACCATCGATGCACGCCTGATCGCGGTAGATGCCGACACCGGCCAGTTCTGCCCGGATTTCGGCAGCAATGGCCAGGTTGATCTCAAGGCCGGCCTGGGCAATGTGCCCGACTCCTACTACCAGTTGTCGTCGGCACCGTTGATGGCAGGTACCACGGTGGTGGTTGGCGGTCGCGTGGCTGACAACGTCCAGACCGATATGCCAGGTGGCGTGATCCGTGGTTTCGACGTAGTGACCGGCGCCATGCGCTGGGCCTTCGACCCGGGCAACCCGCAGGACAAGCAAGCACCGGCAGAAGGCAAGACCTACGTTCGCAGCACGCCGAACAGCTGGGCACCGATGTCCTATGACCCGCTGATGAACACCGTATTCTTGCCGATGGGCAGCTCGTCCACCGACATCTATGGTGTCGAACGTACCGAGCTGAACCACAAGTACGGTGCATCGGTACTGGCACTGAACGCCACCACTGGTGAAGAAAAATGGGTGTATCAGACCGTCCACAATGACTTGTGGGACTTCGATCTGCCGATGCAGCCAAGCCTGATCGACTTCGCCAAAGCGGACGGCAGCAAGGTCCCAGCGGTAGTGATCGGCACCAAGGCCGGGCAGATTTTTGTCCTCGATCGCCACACCGGCCAGCCGCTGACCAAGGTTGAAGAAGTACCGGTCAAGGCCTCGAACATTCCGGACGAGCCCTACTCGCTGACCCAGCCAAAATCCGTGGGCATGCCACAGATTGGTGCGCAGACCCTGACTGAATCGGACATGTGGGGTGCAACCCCGTTTGATCAGATGCTGTGCCGTATTTCCTTCAAGAAGATGCGTTACGAAGGTCTGTACACCGCGCCGGGCACTGATGTGTCGTTGAGCTTCCCGGGTTCGCTGGGTGGCATGAACTGGGGCAGCCTGTCGACTGACCCTGTACACGGCTTTATTTTCGTCAACGACATGCGCCTGGGCTTGTGGGTGCAGATGGTTCCGCAGCAAAAAGACGCCAAGGCCTCTTCTGGCGGTGAAGCGCTGAACACCGGCATGGGTGCCGTACCGCTCAAGGGCACGCCTTATGCGGTGAACAAAAACCGCTTCCTGTCGGTAGCCGGTATTCCGTGCCAGGCCCCGCCTTTCGGTACGCTGACCGCCATTGACATGAAGACTCAGAAGGTCGCCTGGCAAGTACCGGTCGGTACCGTGCAGGACACCGGCCCGATGGGGATCAAGATGGGTCTGCAACTGCCGATCGGCATGCCGACATTGGGCGGTACCCTGTCGACACAAGGTGGCCTGGTGTTCATCGCTGGCACTCAAGACTTCTACCTGCGCGCTTTTAACTCGGCCAACGGTGAAGAAGCCTGGAAAGCCCGTTTGCCTGTTGGCAGCCAGGGCGGTCCGATGACCTTTGTTTCGCCTAAAACCGGCAAGCAATACATCGTGATCACCGCTGGTGGTGCCCGTCAGTCGCCGGATCGCGGTGACTACGTGATCGCTTACGCACTGCCTGACAGCAACTAAGCACTGCCCTCCCCTGTGGGATCGGGCTTGCTCGCGATAGCAGCGCCTCGATCCTTCAGACAGACCGGGTTGCCTGCATCGCGGGCAAGCCCGGCTCCCACACTGACCGCGCTAACTTTTTACTATGGGAGCGGGCTTGCTCGCGATAGCAGCGCCACGATCCTTCAGACAGACCGGGCTGCCTGCATCGCGGGCAAGCCCGGCTCCCACACTGACCGCGCTAACCTTTTACTGTGGGAGCGGGCTTGCTCGCGATAGTAGCGCCTCGGTCCTTCAGACAGACCGGGTTGCCTGCATCGCGGGCAAGCCCGGTTCCCACACTGACCGCGCTAACTTTTTACTGTGGGAGCGGATTTGCTCAGCAACACCCGCGTCACCCTCCGCTCTTCTACCTCGACTACGGTCAAGGTCCAGCCTTCCCACGTCAGCTTGTCGCCAATCATCGGCAGACGATCCAGTAAACTCATGACCATACCTGCAAGTGTCTGATAGTCATCCGTGGCCTTGGCTGCAAAACCGATGTGCTGGCGAATCTGGCTCAGGTTCAAGGCGCCGCTGACCAGATAACCCTCCTCCTGGGCAACGATATTGGGCCCCTCTATCTCGCTGGCATCCGGCAGTTCACCAGCGATCGACTCAAGAATGTCAGTCATGGTCAGCAGGCCGATGAAGTCACCGAACTCGTTGATGACAAACGCAATGTGCGTCGACTCTTTACGCATCTGTTCCAGAGCGTTGAGAATCGTGAAGCTGTCCAGCAGATTGATGGCCTTGCGCGCCATCGCCTCCAGATCCGGTTCATGCCCCGCCAGCAGCTCCTTGAGCAGCTCCTTTTTATGCACAAAGCCCAAGGGTTCATCTACCCGGCCATCCCGGATCAGGGGCAGCCGGGAGTACGATGAATGCATCAGCTTTGTACGGATGGTCTCTGCCGAATCAGCCAGATCGATATGATCGATCTCGGCACGGGGCGTCATCACCGTGCGAATCGACCGTTCCGCCAGTTGCAATACGCCACTGATCATCACGCGCTCGCGTCGATGGAAGACGTTCTGCTGACTGCCACCGTCAAGCATGTCGGCAATCTCTTCGCCCACTTCATCAGCACTCAGGGTGCGTCCGCCAAGCAAGCGCATCACCGCATGGGCGGTGCGCTCGCGCATGGGCCGCAGGCCCTGCACGCTTTTCTTGCGGCGCGCACGGGCAATCTGGTTGAGTACTTCGATCAGGATCGAGAAGCCGATGGCGGCGTACAGATAACCTTTCGGGATATGAAAGCCCAGGCCCTCGGCAGTCAGGCTGAAGCCGATCATCATCAAGAAGCCCAGGCACAGCATGATCACCGTAGGGTGACTGTTGACGAAGTGGGTCAACGGTTTGCTGGCGATGATCATCAGGCCGATCGAGAACACCACGGCGATCATCATCACCGACAGATGTTCAACCATGCCTACCGCGGTAATCACTGCGTCCAGGGAAAACACCGCGTCTAGCACGACAATCTGCGCCACAATCGGCCAGAACATGGCATAGCCCAGCGCCGATGAGCGCTCGGCCACATGCCCTTCCAGGCGCTCATGCAACTCCATCGTGGCCTTGAACAACAGGAACAAGCCGCCGAACAGCATGATCAGGTCGCGCCCCGAGAACGCTTTGTCGAAGACTTCGAACAAAGGCTGCGTCAGCGTGACCATCCACGAGATGCTGGCCAGCAGGCCCAGGCGCATGACCAGGGCCAGCGTCAGGCCGATGACCCGGGCACGGTCGCGCTGCTCCGGCGGCAGTTTGTCGGCGAGGATGGCGATAAACACCAGGTTATCAATACCCAGTACCAGTTCCAGCACAATCAGGGTCAACAGGCCGAGCCAGGCCGTGGGATCTGCAATCCATTCCATAGGTATCAGTCAATCTCACGAAGGTGCTGGGTTAACGGCGAGCGCGCACAGACAAGCGCATCAGCAGAGGTGCTGGCGCAAAATAGAGGGCGGGGAATGGGTAACACGTGCTCGATTGCGAGGATCAAGCCTGGGGCAAGCGCAGATTCAAAACTGCGACTGGGTGGTTCCTGAAGGGTGTTCATACAAGCCTTTAGTGAATTGGGGATGCAATCCTACAGCGATTAAACTCATTTCCTGTTAGCGGACTTATTACAAAATTTAACAAGTTCTCCCTCCTCCGCCTTGCTCGACCTGACTGGCGAACCATTGCAGCACCGCCGGACACGCCGGATGCAAGTCTGCAGCAGGTTGCAGGCACAACGAATAGTTACCACCGGTTTTCAACGGTTCACCAAACGGAATCACCAGTGCCCCGCGTTGAATGGACTCCGCCGCCAGGGTCATGTCCGTGACCGCCACCCCCAAGCCACGCGCGGCAGCATCGAGGGCCAGCTCATCGAGATTGAACGGGATATGCCGATAGCTGTGCAGCGGCTTGCCGTCATTGGCGGCTAGCCAGTCGTGCCAGGCTTGCTGGTCGGCCGAGCGATGCAACAGCGCAAAGCGCAGCAGATCTTCCATCGACGCCAGCGGCCCCAGGCTGGGTGCACACACTGGCACCAGAGCCTCATCGAATAAAGCCATGCAGGCCGGGTCAGTGGAGGGTCGGGGCAAGTACAGGATGTAGGCATCGCTGTCGCTGGCCGGTTCGACAACCTCGGTGGCGACCGTTTCAATCGACAAGGCTATGTCCAGGTGCTGCAAGTAAAAGTCACTGAGTTTGGGCAGTAACCAGCGCACGGCCAGCGATACATGCATGCGGATACGGAACGGTCGCTTTTGCGGCGACAAACGATCTTCCAGCAGCTTTAACTGTTCAAGAATGCCGCGGGCACTGGCCAGCACCTGTTCGCCTTCGACGGTCATGCGCACGCTGCGACTGGTTCTGACAAACAACGTCACACCAAAGTGAGCTTCCAGTTGCTGGATTTTCCGGCTGATAGCGCTTTGGGTCAGACACAGCGTCTGCGCCGCCTGTGTGAAGCTGCCCGATTCAGCCACCTCTACCAGTGCCTGCAAACCCTGCAACGAGGGTACGTGACGAACCTTATCCATGTGTTTTTTGCATCAATCAATGAATTAATAGCGTTGGTTATATCACTTGGTACCGCCTAAATTCCATTCATAACCAGCGCCAGCAACGGCCAGCCATGCAATTAGCGCATGTATTCAAAGGCCGGGCAGCCCCCTGACCGGCAAATGAGGTGAAACGTGAAGAATGAATGTGGCTGGATTGCCCTGGCAGGAAGCTCCCCCCTCCGTGATCACCTCAAAGGCATCGAGAAAGCCGACTGGTTGATTATCGGTGCGGGCATTACCGGCCTCAGTGCGGCCCATTCCCTGGCGCAATTGCACCCGCAAGCTCGCATTCTGATTGTCGACAGGCAACGTGCAGCCCAAGGTGCATCGGCACGCAACTCCGGTTACGCGGTGGCCCATGAAAACCCGGCGGATGACGAGCTGATCGGCAAGGGTGGATTTGCCGGCTATGCCGTGGACTCGACAATCGGCCAGGCGGCCGGTGATGAAGTACGCATGCGCATTGCGCGCCACGGCATCGACTGCGAGTACCGGGATTCGGGTTACTACTTCGCCGTCAACGACCCGGGCAAATTGACCCAGGTTGAGGCCAAGCTCAAGACCCTGCATGCAGTCGGCGCATCTGCACACTTTCTGGAAGGCGCGCAACTGGCGCAGACACTCGGCACCCGCCATTACCAGGCGGCCATCTGGTGCGGCAATGGCAATGCGTTGTTGCAGCCGGCGAAATACGTCAAGGGTCTGCTGGATGCCTTGCCGGCCAATGTCAGCCTTTTTGAAAACACCGACATCATCGGGCTTGAACGCCTGAGTGGCGGACGCATTCGGGCCAAGGGTATCCAGGGCAGCATTGAAGCCGCACAGGTACTGGTATGCCTGAATGCCTTTATCCCCCGCGCCGGGATCGACAACAGCGCAACCTTCCCGATGGAGCTCAGCGCCAGCCTCACCCGCCCCCTGAGCGACAAGGAGTATCAGGCCATCGGCAGTGTCGAGCCCTGGGGCGTGCTGTCGACGAGGCCGCTGGGCGCGACGGTGCGACTGACTCCGGATCGGCGGGTAATGATCCGCAATACCGCGGAATACCGTACGCGCGATTTGTCCGGCAGTGACTTGTCACTGCGTCGAAAACACCATGCACTGGGCCTGCAACGTCGCTTCCCCGGGCTCGGTGAGCAAGACATCCGCTACACCTGGACCGGCCATCTGAGCGCTACCCGCAGTGGCCAGCCGTACTTTGCCAAGGTCGAGGAAGGCATCTATGCCGTGGCGGGCTGCAATGGCTCCGGGGTTGCTCGCGGCACGCTGTGGGGCCGTCTGCTCGCAGAGCTGGCCTGTGGCGCCAGCTCGCCCCTGCTGCAGTCGGTCATGGACAGAGCGCAGCCGGGCTGGTTGCCGCCACGGCCATTTTTTGACGTCGGTGCAGCGCTGCGCATGCGCATGGAAGCCCTCAGAGCCAAAACAGAAATCTGAACACTCTCACACCACAAAAGAATAAAAGCTCCTTGAAAAGGTGATTGAACATGAACATCAGCCCGGTTTCCCTTGCGGTCATGCTCGCAGCGTTTTCGGCCGTCAGCCACGCCGACGAGAGCGTGAATATTTCCAACTGGAACGGCTATATTGCCGACGACACCCTGACCACCTTCACCAAGGAAACAGGGATCAAGGCGACCTACGATATTCACGACAGCAACGAAGTGCTGGAATCCAAGTTGATGACCGGTAATACCGGCTATGACGTGGTCAGCCCTTCGAACCACTTTATGTCCCGCCTGATCAAGGCCGGTGCCATCCAGAAACTGGACAGGAGCCAGTTGCCAAACTGGAAGAACCTGGACCCGGTGTTAATGAACAAACTGGAAGCCAACGATCCCGGCAATCAGTACGGCTACCCCTACATGTGGGGCACGGCGGGGATCGGCTACAACGTCGAGAAGATCAAGGCGATTTTTGGTACCACGGATGTCACCCGCTCCTGGAGCCTGTTTTTCGATGAAAACAACATCAAAAAACTGAGCCAGTGCGGTGTGGCGATTATCGATAATCCGACGCAAGTGTTGCCGATCACTCTCAACTATCTGGGCTTGCCGCACCATAGTCATGAGCCTGAGGACTACAAGAAAGCCGAAGCGGCGCTGCTGAAAATACGACCTTATGTTCAGTATTTTCATGCATCCAAATACATCAGTGATCTGGCCAACGGCAATATCTGTGCGGTCATCGGCTTCAACGGTGATGTGGTACAGGCTGCGGCAAGTGCGCGGGAAGCCGGGAACGGGATCGACATTGCGTATTCGATCCCAAAGGAAGGTTCGACGTTATGGCTGGACATGGTGGTCATGCCCAAGAGCGCGCCCCATGAAAAAAATGCCTACACCTACATGAACTACCTGCTGACCCCGCAAGTGATTGCCACTATCAGCAACCATATCCACTACGCCAACCCCAACCAGGCGGCAGACCCGTACCTGGCGCCGGACGTGAAACAGGACCCGGCGATCTACCCGTCCAGTGAAGTGATCGACACCCTGTTCACCGTGGAAGACCTGCCGGCCAAAATCGCCCGTCTGAGCACCCGTTTGTGGACCAAGCTCAAGACCAATACGTGATATTCAATGGTGTGTGCTCGGCTGCCTTGGCCCGGCAACCAGCCACGCCAGCATGCCCAGCAACGGCGCGAAGATGATAATGGCAATCCACATCAGCCGGCTGCTTGACCGTGCCCCGCTTTTCATCACCCCGCGGATTGCCCAGAGCTCCAGCAGCACCAGAATAATTGCCAGTACCACCCATATGGTTTCGATTTGCATGCGCGACCTCCTGTGGTTGTTAAACGTTAGGCGGGGAGATGGCGCGAGGGTTCATTAATTCTTAAAACCGCCAGCCCTTGCGCTTACAACAGGAAGCGGTCGGTCACATTGCGCCGCTCGTTGTCATCGCGCACGTCATAGCTGACGGTGGTGGCAATGTTGGCGTGGTGCGCCAGCTTCTGTGCGATCGACACGTCGTACTCTTCAATCACCCGGGTAATGAACGAGCGACGAAAATCATGGGGCATGATGTCGACCCCTACCTGCCTGCCCCGCTGCTTGGCGATGTAATAGATCGCATGTTTGGTCAGGCGATCACGAGTGATGTGGTTGCCGCGGCGGATGCGATTGAACAAAAAGGTGTCATCACTGACCCCGTCCGGCAGGTTCGCCCGGCGGAACGCCAGCCACTCTTCCAGTTTTTCGAAAGCCCAGGCCGGTGCAAACTTGATCAGTTCCTTGTTGCCCTTGCCCAGCACCTGCAAGCTGCGCTGTTCTACATCGACCTGCCACAGGTCCATATTCACCGACTCGGACTTGCGCATCCCCGAGCCATACAGAATTGCGATGATCGCCGCGTCCCTGAGCCCTTGCGGACGGGGGTCTGCGGCACAGACGTCCATCAGCTCGCGAATCAGATTGCGCCGCAGGTTACGCCCCTTGACCAGCCGCGAACCGCCTCCCGCCTTGACTGCGCGTATCTTGAGCAAATGATCCTGAGTGATCAGGTTTTGTTGCCAGGCCTGATTCATCACGCCGCGAATGGCGTTGACATAGAGCGATGAGGTATTTGGCGCGTAACCGTCTTCACGCAACGCCGCCACCAGTGCGGTGATATGCCCCGGTTGCAGTTGATGCCAGGGGAATTCATCAATCGCCACGTCTTCAGCGCCCAGGCGGTCTGCCGCTTCCTGCAAGACATAACGCATGGTCTGGCGGCTGGACGGCGCCAGCCGCTGAAGATAAAGCGCCACAGGCGTTTGCACCGGGTTTAACACCAAGGAAGAAAGCGGCGGTAGCGGGGAGTCAATCGTAGACAAAACCAATCTCATTACAGGCAGAAACAGTTCGCAATATACCCCATGCGGCGGGGATTTCCGCGTTTAGCGCATTAACGCCAACCTACTCGCGAATTGCATGACCTGGGCGCGGCATACATGCATTCTGCACGAATAGAAACGTCAGCTTTAAAACTTAACTAATTGATTTTTATTAATTTTATATCGTCCGTTCAAGTTGGTACAGCTAATGCAATATTCACCCCTGAGGGTCGCATGCATAAAGGCCCATCCCTATCCGTGAAAGAGACAGGTGAGTGAATATGAATGCCATCGATTTGCTGTTGGAAGACCACAAACGAGTCAAGGCCATCTTGAGCCAGCTCAGCGACTCCACCGAGCGCGCCGTGAAAAAACGCACTGAACTGCTCAACAAACTGGAAATGGAAATTACTATCCACACCCGCCTTGAAGAGGAAATCCTCTACCCGGTCTTCAAGAAAGCCGGTGGTAAAGAGCAAGCCGTCATGTACCACGAAGCGAAGGAAGAACACCGCACTGTGGACTCCCTGGTATTGCCTGACCTTAAGAAAACTGCCCCCGATTCTCTGGAATTCTCCGGTCGTGCAAAGGTGGTCAAGGAACTCCTCGAGCACCATATCGAAGAGGAAGAAACCGAGATGTTTCCCCAGGCCCGCAAGTTGCTCGGTAAAGCGGTGCTCGATGAGCTGGGAAAACAGATGGAAGCGATGAAAGCCGAATACAAAAAGTCCCTGAACAGCAAGCCCCTGGCGGCGTGATGGCACCAGCGCCCGGCAGGTTCAGCCCTGGGTAAAGCCTCGCGCCAGCATCACTGCAACCCCCAGCAACATGCAGGCTGTAGCCCGTTGCAACAACACTTGTCGCGACGGGCTTTGCAGCACCCGGCGAATACGTTGACCGAAGTAACAATACAGGCAACCACTGGCAAACTGCAGCAGCAAAAAAGCCAGCCCCAGTACCGCCAGATCCAGCATTCGGGAATCACTGCCCTGCCCGGCGAACTGCGGGAATACGGCGCTGAACATGACGATGGTTTTCGGGTTGGAGAAACCGGTGAGCAGGCCCTTGCCAAAGCGCCCTGTAAAATCGTTGTGCAGTGTGTCGGGACTGTCCAGTTTCAACCCGGTGCTGGTCCACTGCCGGTACGCCAGGTACAGCAAGTACGTAACCCCCACATACTGGATCCCGCGACTGATTAACGGGTTGCCCTTGATCAGTTCGGCGAAGCCTACGGCAAATACAAGAATCGACACCAGATACGCTGCGCTGGCTCCCAGTTGTACCGGCATGGAACGCTTGAGCCCCTGCTGCATGCCGAACCCCATCAAGAGCAGGGTCATGGGCCCGGGGCTGAAGGTCATGGTGGCGCAAAACATCAGAAAATACAGAAATGAAGCGAGTGTCAGTTGCGTGGCCATGACGGTGGTTGAATCCAGAAATTACGGTCGCGCAGTCTAGGCAGGCCCTGCTGGCTATTGGCAGAGCAAGCACTGACAAACTTTACCGACCTTTACTGGTAGCATGACCGGTAAAGTACGAGGCCCTGCATGCACTTACCTACCGTTGCGTTTCAACCCGGCCTGTCCAAGGTCCAGCAGATTGTTGATGCCTTGAGCCAGGCCATTGATCAGGGTCTGCTCAACCCCGGCAGCAAACTGCCTTCGGCACGCGAGATGACTGCTCACTGGGGCGTCAGCAAATTCACCCTGATCGAAGCCCTGGATCGCTTGCGCGGGCAGGACAGAATCACATCCAGTCAGGGCCTGGGCTACTTTGTTGCGACGAAAACGCTGCAGAGCGGACGCGCCACTGCCCTTGACCTGCTGCCGCAAGACTTGCACAGCGTCTTGCGCCGCTCCCTGACCGGTGCCAGCGGTGCCCTGCGCCCCGGCAGCGGGCATTTACCGGAAAGCTGGCTGGAAGCCAGCGCCCTGCGTGGCAACATGCGCCAGCTCAATCGCTCGCCAGCCCTGCGACTGACCGGTTATGGTGACCCGGCGGGCTATTTGCCGCTGCGTCAGGCCTTGCAGCAGAAACTGTTGAGCCAGGGCCTGAATGTGGGGGTCGAGCAGATCATCACCACGGCCAATACCGTGCTGGGGCTCGACATGCTGCTGCGCTTGCGCGTGCGCCCCGGCGATACCGTGCTGTTGGACATGCCCTGTTATTTCAATTTTCACGCCAACCTGGCCTTGCATGGCGTGCGCGTGATCACTGTGGAGCGCACTGCCCAAGGGCTGGATCTGCAAGCGCTGCAAACCCTGTTCAGCCAGCACCGGCCAACGCTTTACCTCACCACCGGGCTGCTGCATAACCCCACCGGGCACTCCTTCACACCCGGGCAGGCCTACGGACTGCTCGAGCTGGCCAAGCGTTATGAGTGCGCCATTATCGAAGATGATCTTTATGGCGACCTGCACCCAGAACCGCCCCCTCGACTGGTGGCGCTGGCAGGCGTGGAGCAAGTGACCTACCTGAGCGGTTTTTCGAAAACCCTCAGTGCCAACCTGCGGGTGAGCTTTGTCGTGGCCTCTGCGCAGATGGCCGCCGAGCTGACCCAGATGAAACTGATGTGCGGCGGGATTACTTCGGAAATGCTTGAGCAACTGGTGTGCTCGATGCTCAATGACGGCACTTATCACAAACACCGCAAGCGCGTGGTGCAAGGCCTGCAGGCCAGTGGTGCAAGGGTTTCGGGCTGGTTGCAGGGCCTGGGCTTCAGGTTGAGCGCGCCCTACGCCGGCGGCATGTTTATCTGGGCCACATTGCCTGCCGGGCTGGATGGCGAAACCCTCGCCCAGCAGGCGCTTGCCCGTGGCCTGGTGCTCGCGCCCGGGATCCTGTTCGGTTTTGATCCGCAACTGCGCCGCTGCATGCGCTTCAACGTCGCCCACACCGACACGCCTGCCGTCATGGCTGGCGTCGAGGCATTACTGGCTAACCCAACCTGAGCGGATCAACCAGCCCGGCAGCAATGGCCATGCCCACCAGATCGGGTAAATGCCGGGCCTGCATGCGCTTCATCACCCGGGAGCGATACAGGTCGATAGTCTTGGCACTCACCCCCAGCAGCGCGGCAATTTCACGGGTGGTGCAGCCCTTGACCAAAGGCATGAATACATCTTGCTCACGCGGTGTCAGGCTTTGCAGACGGGCCTCAAGTTCGGTCTGTTCCTGGCTGGCGCTTTGCTGCGCGGTATCGCCACTCAGGGCCTGCTGTACGCTGTCGAGCAACAACTGCTGGTTATAGGGCTTCTCGATAAAATCATGGGCACCGGCCTTGAAAGCCCGTACCACAATGGGCACATCGGCATGCCCGCTGACAAAGATCACCGGCATCCTGATCCCTCGTTCACGCAATGCCTGCTGAACATTCAGGCCGCCCATGGCCGGCATGCGGATATCCAGTACCACACAGGCACACAGGGTCGGGTCGCAAGCGTCAAGAAAGGCCTGCCCGCTTGTAAACGCCAGCGCATTGAGGCCCACGGACTCGAGCAACCAGACCGTCGAGTCGAGCATGCCCTGATCGTCATCCACCACATACACCACAGGCCGGGTTTGGGTTGTCATCGTTACTCTCTTGTCGTGTTGAGTGAAGCCATCAATGGCAGGCAGCAGCACATCAGCAAGCCGCTGGTTTGTGGTCGGGCATTGAGTTCACCGCCAAAGCCTTCGACGATGCTGCGGCTCATCGACAAACCCAGCCCGAGACCTTCTGCCTTGCTGGTGTAAAACGGTGTGAACAACTGCTCAAGCTCCCCGGCGCTTACCCCCGGCCCCTGATCCTGCACGCTGATTTGCAGGGTGGCGCCATCAAGGGTTTGAGCCTGCAGGATGATCCGCGAAAGCTGACCCGGTAATTGCTCGTTGTTTGCATCTATGGCATTGCGCAACAGGTTGAGCAGCACCTGCTCCAGCAACACCCGGTCGGCGTATACCCATGGCAGGGACTCCGGCAACTGCAGCTCGATAGTGACATTTCGTTCCCCGGCCTCCCAGGCACACAGGCTGACGGCCTGGCGCGCCACCTCACTGATATCCAGCGCTTGCAGGTTACGCCGGCCCTTGCGCAAAAAACCGCGCAGGCGCTTGATCACTTGCGCGGCGTGATTGGCATGCAGGTTGATCCGCTCCAGTCCCTGGGCCACACGCTCGACTGCGGCAGGATTACTGTCCAGGCTTTGCAGGTAACGTTGGCTGGCATTGGCGTAATTGACCACTGCCGCCAGCGGTTGATTGATTTCGTGGGCAATCCCCGATGCCAGTTCGCCCAGTGTGACCAGGCGCGCGGTATGGGCCATTTCATCCTGATGATGGCGCTGCTGGGCTTCGCGCAGTTCACGCTCGCGCATATCCCGTGCCACCAGCGAGAAAAACCGCTCTCCGGCAGTCGAGCGATGAGCCAGCAGCAGTAACGACACCGGCACCGAAGGCTCGCCATTCAAGGGCAACAAACGGGTCTCGTGACTCCACAAACCCTGCGCCTCTGCACTGTGCCAGCCGTTGCTCTCCAGGGTAGCCAAGACTTGCGCGGTCAAAAAATCAGCCAATGCGGGCATGCCTTCTGCAGGCAGCAGACCCAGCAGACGCCGTGCCGCCGGGTTGAGGTACGACACCCCGCCAGCCGGGTCGATAAACAGCACCGGATCAGGGTTGGCTTCCACCACTTCAGCCAGACGCCGCTTGTTCTCTTCAGCCTGGACGCGGGCCGTGATATCCCGCGACACACTGACCACTTCGACGACCGCCCCGGTGTAGGTTTCACGAATTGCCCGGCTGGCTGTTTCAAACCACAGGTAATGCCCTGCCTGATGGCGAATGCGGTAGGTCATGGTGTGATAGCCGTCGAGTTGCAGGGCATCACGGGCCTGACGCAGCGCCAGCTTCAGGTCGTGAGCATGAAACAGGCGCTGGGCCAGGGTCCCGCGCAGCGTTTCGGGCCAGTAGCCAAGCAGGGTCCAGGACGCCGGCGAGGCATCCAGAAAACGCCCGTCAGGCGTATGGCGCGAGATAAGGTCCGTGGTGTTTTCGGTAATCAGCCGGTACAGGCGTCGGGCTTTGGCCGCCTCTCGCCCGGCCAGCAGTTCTGTACTCGCTTCACGCCCGCGGGCCAGCACACACTGGCTGTCGGGGTCGGGAATAAGCGTCCAGAGCCAGACCTGCTGAGCACTTTGCGCCTCTACCTGCTCGATGGCTCTGCCCTGCTTGAGGCAGGCGCGTACCAGCTCCGGCAGATTGCCCGGCAACAGAGCGCGCGCCTGGCTCAACGCCTTGCCCGCCAGCAGGCGGATCAGTGCGTCGTTGGCTGCCAGCGCCAAGCCGTCTCTATCAAGCACTACAGAGGGTTGAGGGTCATGGGGAAGCAGCGCGATCGGCATTGGGCATCCAGGACTTGAGCGAATTTTTCTTTATATAGTACAACTACTATATTGCTTAGGTATTACTTCCATATCAAACCCGGAGTGAGCTATAAGTCAGACCGGACATAAAACTGACCCGCTCGCCATCGGCAGAGCAGGCAGCCATAGAGCTAACAATCAGCCACCGGAATGACCTTCATGTCGATTTTTGAGCACGGCCTTGAGCCGACTGCCGTAAACCATATTGCCCTGTCTCCGCTGAGTTTTATCGAACGTACAGCCAGCGTCTACCCCGATTACCCTGCCGTGATTCACGGCGCCATCCGCCGCACCTGGGCGCAGACCTACAGTCGTTGCCGCCGCCTGGCTTGTGCCCTGGCCGGGCGCGGGATTGGCCAGGGCGATACGGTAGCGGTGATGCTGCCCAATATCCCGGCGATGCTTGAAGCGCACTTTGCCGTGCCCATGATCGGCGCGGTGCTCAATGCCCTCAATGTTCGCCTCGATGCTGAAGCCATCGCCTTTATGCTCGCCCACGGCGAAGCCAAGGTGCTGATTGCCGATCGCGAGTTCCATGACGTAGTGCATGCGGCCGTGGCCATGCTCGATCACCCGCCGCTGATCATTGATGTGGATGACCCCGAATACGGTGAAGGCCAGCCGGTCAGCCAGTTGGACTATGAAGCGCTGCTGGCCGAAGGCGATCCCGAGTTTGATTGGCAATGGCCCGCAGATGAATGGCAGGCCATTGCCCTCAATTACACCTCCGGCACCACCGGCAACCCCAAGGGCGTGGTGTATCACCATCGCGGTGCTTACCTCAATTCCCTGGGCAACCAGATGGTCTGGGCCATCGGCAATCACCCGGTGTATTTGTGGACCTTGCCGATGTTCCACTGTAACGGCTGGTGCTACCCATGGATCATCACCGCGCTGGCTGGCGTGCATGTGTTCCTGCGCCGGGTTGACCCGCAAAAGATCCTCACGTTGATTCGCGAGCATCAGGTCACCCATCTGTGTGGTGCACCGATTGTGCTCAACGCCCTGGTCAATATGCCCGAGTCCGCCAAGGCTGCCATCGACCACCCGGTGCATGCGATGGTCGCAGGTGCTGCGCCACCGGCCAAGGTGATTGGTGCCGTGGAAGAAATGGGCATCAAGGTCACCCACGTCTATGGCCTGACCGAGGTGTATGGTCCGGTGACGATTTGTGCCTGGCATGAAAAGTGGGATGCGCAGCCTCTGGCCGAACGCGCGCAGATCAAGTCCCGCCAGGGCGTGCGCTACCCGACGCTGGAAGGCGTGATGGTGGCCGACCCGAAAACCCTGGTACCGACGCCCCGTGACGGCGAGACCATGGGCGAGATTTTCATGCGCGGCAATACGGTAATGAAGGGCTATCTGAAGAATCCCAGCGCCACGGCCGAAGCCTTCGAAGGCGGCTGGTTCCACACCGGTGACCTTGCCGTGTGCCACCCGGACGGCTACGTCGAAATTCGCGACCGGCTCAAGGACATTATCATTTCCGGTGGCGAGAACATTTCCACCATCGAGGTCGAGGGTGTGCTCTACCGACACCCGGGCGTCATGGAGGCGGCCGTGGTGGCGCGGCCCTGTGAAAAGTGGGGTGAAACGCCTTGCGCCTTTATCACTCTCAAGGCCGATCATCAGCAGGTGCGCGAGGCCGAGATCATTGCCTTTTGCCGCGATCACCTGGCCGGGTTCAAAGTGCCGCGTACGGTGGTGTTCACCCTGCTGCCCAAGACCTCCACGGGCAAGATCCAGAAGTTCGTGCTGCGTGATATGGCCAAAGCACTGTAACTGCCCCCTATAGACCCACTGTGGGAGCGAGCTTGCTCGCGAAGGTGTCGCCTCGGTTACCCAGACAGGCCGCGGCGCCCAAATCGCGAGCAAGCCCGCTCCCACAGAATGCCTTCAGCTGCAAAAAACGAGGTTTTTCATGCCTGAATTCAACGCCCCCCTGCGCGATATGCGCTTTGTCCTGCACGAAGTCTTCGAAGCCCCCGCACTCTGGGCCAGGCTGCCAGCCCTGGCCGACCACGTCGACGCCGATACCGCCGACGCCATACTTGAGGAAGCCGCCAAGGTCACCGGCCAACTGATCGCCCCGCTCAACCGCAGTGGCGACGAAGAAGGCGCACACTGGCTGGCGGGCCAGGTCACCACACCTGAAGGCTTCAAGTCAGCCTACAACACCTACATCGAAGGCGGCTGGGTAGGCCTGTCGGGCAATCCTGAATTTGGCGGCCTGGGCATGCCGAAAATGCTCGCCGTGCAATTTGAAGAAATGCTCTACGGCGCAAACTCCAGTTTTGCCCTTTATTCGGCGCTAACCAGCGGTGCTTGCCTTGCCATCGATGCCCACGCCAGCGAACCCCTCAAAAGCCGTTACCTGCCACCGATGTACGAAGGCCGCTGGGCCGGTTCCATGTGCCTGACCGAGGCCCATTCCGGCACCGATCTGGGGATTATCCGCACCCGCGCCGAACCGCAGTCTGACGGCAGTTTCAGCCTCAGCGGCAGCAAGATATTCATCACCGGCGGCGATCAGGACCTGACCGCAAACATCATCCATCTGGTGCTGGCCAAGCTGCCGGATGCGCCAGCAGGGCCCAGGGGCATTTCGTTGTTTCTGGTTCCCAAGGTGCTGGTAAATGACGATGGTTCACTCGGACAAGGCAATGCGGTGAGCTGCGGCTCCATCGAGCACAAGATGGGGATCAAGGCTTCGGCAACCTGCGTGATCAACTTTGACGGCGCACAGGGATGGTTGATCGGTGAAGCCAACAAGGGCCTGGCCGCGATGTTTACCATGATGAACTACGAGCGTCTGTCGATCGGCATCCAGGGCATTGGCTGCGCCGAGGCCTCCTACCAGAATGCCCGCACCTATGCCCGCGAGCGCCTGCAAAGTCGTGCCCCGACCGGAGCCGTGGCACCGGAGAAGATTGCCGACCCGATTATCGTCCACCCCGATGTGCGACGCATGTTGCTGAGCATGAAGGCCATGACCGAAGGTGGACGGGCATTTGCCAGCTATGTGGGCCAACAACTGGATCTGGCCAAGTTCTCTACCGAGCCGCAGGAGCAGCAGCAAGCCACTGCGCTGGTAGCCTTGCTGACCCCAGTGGCCAAGGCCTTCTTTACCGATACCGGTTTCGACAGTTGCGTGCTGGGCCAGCAAGTCTTTGGTGGTCATGGCTATATCCGCGAATGGGGCCAGGAACAGCTGGTTCGCGATGTGCGCATTGCGCAGATTTATGAAGGCACCAACGGCATCCAGGCGCTGGATTTGCTGGGCCGAAAAGTGATCGCCAATGGCGGTGCAAGCCTGCGCCTGTTTACCGCACACATCCGTGACTTCGCGACCCGGCCCGGCAAGCCTTATGCCAGCGAACTGCTGGACGCAGTGCAGCGTCTTGAGGACGTCAGTGACTGGCTGCAGGCACGGGCCAGGGCCAACCCCAATGAAACAGGCGCCGCCTGTGTCGAATATCTGCACCTGTTCGGTTATGTGGCGTATGCCTGGCTATGGGCACGCATGGCCGATGTGGCGCAGCGCTCGCGGAGTACCGACCCCGGGTTTTATGACACCAAGCTGGCGACCGCACAGTTCTATTTCTCCCGCTTGTTGCCTCGCACACTGAGCCTGGAGCACGGAATACGGGCTGGCAGCGAATCACTGTTCGAGATCGATGCCGCACATTTTTAAACGCCCGCCAATAAAAACGGCGGCCTGTTCAGGGCCGCCGCAGGCTGTTGCGCACTTGAACCGGGCCTAAACGCTCAGTTCGTCCAGCAACAACACTTCGCGATGCGCCAATAGATCGCCCACGGCCTGGGCCATCGCCTGGTAGTGCGGGGTGGTTTTATGATGCTCGATCGCCTCCATGTCCGCCCAACCTTCAATAAAGACAAAACGCTCGGGGTCGGTACGATCCACGTGCAAGTCATAGAAACGGCAGCCCGGTTCGGCCCGTGAGCCTTCGACACAGGCGCGCAGTGCCTGCTCGACAGTTTTGCCATGACCAGGTTTGGCACGCAATGTGGCAACAATTTTGATGATTCGGGACATATCTACTTCCTGCAGCTTGCGGTGACTTAAGCGCTGAGGATCTGCGCGATTTTATCCTTGATCTGCAAGCGCTGCTCCTTGAGCGTGCGCAGTACATCATCAGGGACGCCTATGGCGTCATTGGCTTCAGCTTCAACGACCTCGGCATCTTTTTCGCCGTACTGTACAAACAGCTGATTCAGATGCGGGTTTTCGCTGCGAAACTTGCTGACGGCCTCTTTAGTGAGCCCCAAGTCCTGTAACAAGTCGTGCTTGACTGGCATATCTGCACCTCATGGCTATTTCAGTGGCAGGTTCAGGTTCTGAGGGCGAACCTGATCACAATGGCTCTGTTCACAATGAACCCGCGTAAGCAATAGCACGCAATGGGACTCTCAGAAAGCCGGGCGCGTACTTTCCTCTCCCTTTAGCCGGTTTTCTCGCGAGCGTTACCTACAAATACCTTGGCCTGAGGTGCGGAGCCCTCGAATATCAGCCTTTCCAGGAGAGTAGCCAATTTAATGACTACAATCATATTGCCGTTATTTTTTTGACGATCCTCAGTCTCAAGCCACTCAACCAGATGTTTCAGATGATAAAGTACGCGCTTTCTTACACTCATTCGAGTGTAGTACTACGCTTGTCATAAATGATGCACAGCACACAGTACAAGAAGAAACAACTGAGACGTAACGGGTTAAATGTTGACAGTCATTCTATTGACACCTAAAGAAATAGACAGGTGATGGCTGGCAGTACCCGAACGCCTTAACACCTGTTCATCCTTGGGGGACGTTACGCTTGGTTCATATCAGTTTGGCCATAGGCGGATTGCCGGATCAACACATTGTGTTGCGCGCAGGCGGCTTGTATTGGGTCACGGTCGATCACTCCGCTGACGCAAAACTGCTTGCTCGGCAATTTCTTGAAAACATACCCGAAAGCGTGCCGGCAACCTTGATTGCCAGCACCGGCTACGCACAAGGCCTGGTCAACGACATGGCGCCCGATCGCGGGCCGGAAAAACTCAAGCTGTTCGAGATCGCACCAAGAGTCATCGTGCCTGGGCTGGCCACGTTGAACCGCGACCTTGCGCGTGCCGGTACCGCCCCTTCAAGCCAGATCCTGCTGGTGCTGCCTGCCAACAGTTGGGCTGAGACCACCACAGCGGTCCACTTGCAACGTTGGTTCGAGCGCATGCGTTCCTGGCTGCTGGAGCGCAACGCCACATTGCTGGTGATTACCCATGGCGAGGCAGCGCTGCTGCATGCGCAGTTGCTGCAACTCAATCAAACCCTCTCCGGTTTAAGTCGCTTGTACCGCTACAACGGCGACCTGCGCTATCAGTTGCACTTTTGGCACAGCGATCTGGGCGTTAGGCTCTGTACGTAAAGTATTGTCGCAAGCACCGCATAGCGCAGGCCAATGAGACCATCGCCGCAAAACTTGTTG
>NZ_WIWH01000053.1:0-24093 GCF_009600035.1 Pseudomonas sp. FSL R10-2964
TGGCCCTGATCGCGCAGCCACTGTTGATGGGTCGGCGATGTCAGCCAGCTTTCGTTGGCCCGGGTTAGGTCGGTCATGTGCCACCTGTATTGTTTTTATGGGTGATTCAACGCTCGCAGACTAAGGGATCTGGCACAAAGCTGAAAGCTTTCATCCGGCGCCTGGCGACTTAAATTTCCGGCTCCCGGGGCTGTGACCAGTCGCTGTCCTGCCTGACGATTTCGCGCAGCAGCGCGATGCCCTGTTGCAAGGCTGCGCAGTCACGCTCGCGGGAGTACACCAGGTAGGTGGGGTAGCTGAACTCCGGGGCCTTGGGCACCCGTTCCAGGGCACCGCTGTCCAGATAGCGCTCGACCACACGGGTGCGGAAGTAGCCGCTGCCGCCGTTGTCGAGGATGTAATGCAAGGCCACCGGGCCCAGGTTGAAGCTGATGGCCGCTCGCGCCCTGTCGGGCAGGGCGGCGTCATGCTGGCGGCGAAAACCCTCACCCCATTCGACGTATACATAAGGTTCAGGTTGTTCGGGGCGACGGATCTGGATCAGTTTTTCCTCCAGCAACTGCTCCACTTGCACACCGGGCCAGTAGGCGGGCTGATAGACCAGTGCAGCATCCAGCAGGCCCATCTCGATCTGACGCAGTAATTGTTCGGCATCGCTGATTTGTATGCGCAAGGCATGGGTGGTGAGGTGCTGACGCAGGGCTTTGGCCCAGTTGAGGATCAGCGGGTTGCACAGGCTGACTTCCCCGCCGATATGCAGCAACTGATGCAAGCCTTCGGGGCGCGGCAGATCGCGCCGTGCGGCTTCCCAGGTGTGCAGCAACTGGTTGGCGTACACCACAAAGGCCTCGCCTTCGGGGGTGAGTTTTGCGCCGGCGCGGTTGCGGGTAAACAGGGTGACGCCGAGCAGGCTTTCGAGCTTGTGTACCCGTGCGGTCACGGCTGTCTGGGTAACGTGCAGCTTTTCGGCCGCACCCACCAGGCTGCCGTAGCGGACAATTTCAAGGAAGGTACGGGCCAGGTCGAGGTCCATAAGCGCGCCAGTGTGCAAGGGGCTTGCAGTGTAAGGGTAATGGCTGGAAAACACATGAAACGTGACGTTTATTGGCACGCATCAATGTTTGTTTTCAGGAGCAGGCTAAGGTCGTCGGCCCTGGTACCCGGTGCCAGTGATTGACCGGGCAACACCACATAAAAAGGATGACAGACATGGATGACTTGAAGCGACAGTACGATATTCAACCCTTGAGGCAGGCCGACATGTCCATTCTGGTCAATGGCCAGCCAGTCAATGCCGCTCAAGGTGAAACCGTGCTTAGCGTGTTGAACTCAGTGGGTGTGCGGCAACTGTCGCGCAACGACCACGGGCGGATGACGGGCGCTTATTGCGGCATGGGCGTGTGCTACTGCTGCCTGGTGAATATTGATGGCAGGCACAAGCGTCGCGCCTGCCAGACCGTGGTAAAGCCCGGTATGCAGGTCGAGACCGGGATCAACCGCGTCGCCAGCCAGGAGCTGGTGCTATGAGCGCCCGTACGGTGATTGTCGGTGGCGGACCGGCAGGGATGTCGGCGGCAATAGAACTGGCGCAGCATGGCGTGCAAAGCACGTTGTTCGAAGAAGCCTCGCGGCTGGGTGGTGTAGTTTATCGCGGGCCTTTGCGCGACGGTGTCGAACTCGACTATCTGGGAGAACGCTACAAGGCTGCGCTGCACAAGTTGCACGGCGAATTTTCGGTCATTGCCCACTCAGTGGATGTACGCCTCAACCATCGCGTTGTCGGCGGGCAAGGTCAGCAAAGCCTGCAAGTGCTGGATGAGCATGAGCAACTGCAGCAAATCGGCTTCGATCAACTGCTGCTGTCCGCTGGCTGCCATGAGCGCAGCGTGCCGTTCCCGGGTTGGACTACCCCGGGTGTGATCATGCTGGGTGGCCTGCAGCTGCAGATCAAAAGTGGTGTTGTCAAACCCCGTGGGCCGACGCTGATTGCGGGCACCGGGCCCTTGCTGATGCTGGTGGCGTGCCAGTTGCACGCAGCGGGTGTGGAAGTGGCCGGGGTGTATGAAGCGTGCGAGTTTGGCCGCATTGCCAAGGAAAGCCTGGCGCTGCTCAACCAGCCCCAGTTGTTCCTCGACGGCCTGAGCATGCTGGTTTACCTCAAGCGCCATGGCGTGGCCGTGCATTACGGCTGGGGTGTGGTGCAGGCGTTTGGCGAAGGGGAACTGAGCGAAGTGATCGTGGCTCCCTATTCCAGCACCTGGCAGGCCGACATGAGCCAGGCGCAGGCGGTGAAAGCCTGCACCCTGGCGGTGGGTTATGGCTTTATTCCACGCACTCAGCTCAGCCAGCAGATGGGTCTGGATCATGCTTACAACGTCGACGGTTATCTGGCGGCTAAAGCCGACAACTGGCAGCAGAGCAGTCAGGCGTCAATCCACCTGGCCGGTGATGTCACGGGCATGCGCGGGGGCGAGGCAGCGATGCTCACGGGGCGGATTGGCGCGTTGTCGATCTTGCAGCAGCGTGGGGTCCTGAGTGCAAAGCAGGCGCTTGAACAGCGCCGCGAGTACCTGTCCAGGCTCAACACCCTCATGCGCTTTCGCGGCGGGATTGATCGTTATACCCGGCGCGGTACGCGCCAGATCGATCTGCCCCAGGCCGACACGGTGGTATGCCGTTGCGAGCATGTCACCCGCGCCGATATCGACCTTGCGCTCAGCCAGGGCGTGCAGGACATGGCCAGCCTTAAAATGCGCACACGCATCAGCATGGGCGACTGCCAGGGCCGCATGTGTGTCGGTTATTGCAGTGACCGCCTGCGTGAAGCCACCGGGCGCAAGGATGTGGGCTGGTTGCGCCCGCGATTCCCGCTGGAACCCGTGCCGTTTTCGGCTTTTATCAACGCGAGCAAGGATGCCTGACATGATCAAGACCTATGACGTTGTCATCGCCGGTGGCGGTGTTATTGGCGCCTCCTGTGTGTATCACCTGTCCCGGCGCAAGGATCTTAAAATAGCCCTGATCGACTGCAAGCGCCCCGGCAATGCCAGCCGCGCGTCGGCAGGCGGGCTGTGGGCCATCGGCGAGTCCGTGGGGCTGGGCTGCGGGGTGATTTTTTTTCGCATGATGTCTGCCGAACGCAAGCGTGAAGCCCAGGGTTCGGCCGTGATTGTCGACGCCAGTACCCCGCATATCCTGCCAGCGTGTTTTTTCGACTTTGCCCTGCAATCCAATGCCTTGTACCCCGGCTTGCACAAGGAACTGCTGGAAAACCACGGGATGGATTTCAAGTTCGAGCGCACCGGGCTCAAGTACGTGATTTATGACGATGAAGACCGGCTCTATGCCGAGCATATTGTCGCCAATATCCCGCATCTGGCCGATGAGGTGCGCTGGCTCGACCAGGCGGCCCTGCGCGAGGCGGAGCCGAGCGTCAGCCACGATGCGCAAGGTGCGCTGGAGTTTTTGTGCGATCACCAGGTGAGCCCGTTCCGGTTGACCGATGCCTACACCGAAGGGGCCCGGCAAAATGGAGTCGATCTGTACTTCAACACCAACGTCATCGAGGTCATGCGTCAGGGCAGCAAGGTGACCGGCGTGCGCACCGACAGCCAGGGCGCGTTCCACTGCAAAACCCTGATTAATGCCGCTGGCGCCTGGGCGGCAGAACTCAGCGTGATGGCCACTGACTTGAGTATCCCTGTGGCCCCGGTCAAGGGGCAGATTGTATTGACCGAGCGCATGCCCAAGTTGCTGAACGGCTGCCTGACCACCAGTGATTGCTACCTGGCGCAAAAGGACAACGGCGAAATCCTGATTGGCAGCACTACCGAAGACAAAGGCTTCGACGTGACCACCACCTTCCCTGAAATCACCGGGCTGGTACAGGGAGCGATGCGCTGTATTCCCGAACTCAAGGACGCCAACCTGAAGCGTACCTGGGCCGGGTTGCGGCCAGGCTCCCCCGATGAGCTGCCGATCCTGGGGCCCATGAAGGGGATTGAGGGGTATTTGAATGCCTGCGGGCATTTCCGTACCGGCATCCTGACTTCGGCGATCACCGGTGTCATGCTCGACGCACTGGTGCGGCAAGAGCCGCTGCCGCTGGAGGTCACGCCGTTTCTGGCGGAGCGTTTTGACTTGCAACCGGTGGCGCTGAAAAAAGCCGTGAGTGCCTGATACGGTCTGCTCGCGATGCGCTTGGCCTTCGCGAGCAGGCTCGTTGCCGCTGCTGACTTAGAAGGTGTACTTGGACGTCAGCATCAGGCTGCGTGGTTCGCCATAGTAGGTGGTGTTGAAGTTACCCAGCCCCGACAGGTACTTTTTATCGAACACGTTGTTGGCGTTGAGGTTAAACGTCAGGTGTTCGTTGTACTCGTAGCGGGTCATCAGGTTGACCAGCGCGTAGCTATGCTGCTCGATGATGTCGTAGTCGCCCTTGGCATCGTTGTAGATCTTGCCGTAGAACGGGCTTTGCCAGTTCACGCCACCGCCCACGGTGACTTTGTTCAGCACCCCCGGCAGGCGGTAAGTGGTGAACAGACGCGCCACGTTTTCCGGTTTGGTGGTTTCCAGCGGGTAGCCGTAGACACGTTCGCCATCATCAGAGCGGGTGCGGGCGTAGGTGTAGCCGGCGATCAGGTTCCAGTCCGGCATCAGTTCACCGGCCAGTTCCAGCTCGATGCCGTTGGTGGTCGCACCATCAAGGGATTCATAAATGCCCAGGTTGGTGTTGGCGTTGGTGCCGACCTGAATCGGTACATTTTTCTGTTCGGTCCGGAATACGGCCGCACTGGCATTCAAGCGGCCATCAAAGTACTCGCCCTTCAAACCGAGTTCGTAGCTGTTGCCTTCTGTGGGGGCCAGGGTGGCACCGGAACTGCTCTGCTCGGTAAGAGGTTTGTAGATCGAGGTGTAGCTGCCGTACACCGAGTAGTTGTCGTTGATGTCGTAGACAACCCCGGCGTAGGGCGTCACCTCGCCGTGCTGTTTTGCCGTGGTCTTGTTGTCCTGGAACGTGCTGGTCTGCTCGTAGTACTTGTAGGTGCTGTTGTACTGGAAATCACTTACACGGCTGCCAAGGATAATCGACCAGTCGTCTGCCGGCTTGAAGCGTGCGGCGATATAGGCGCTGTTTTGATTTTGGTTGGTTTCGTATTTGCCGTTTTTCGGGAAGTCCGGTCTCGGGTATTTGCCGTTCCAGTCAAAAATGCTGCTCGACAGCTCACGGAATTCGCTGCCGTCGAAGGTCGCGCCGGTCTGGCGGGAGGTCTGGGAGGTTGCGCCCACTACCAGTTCATGTTCGCGGCCAAACAGGGTAAACGGGCCGGTCGCATTGATATCGAAGGTGTTCTGGACGCGATGGCCTTCCCACTGGCCCCAGTAGAAGAACATGCCGTCACCCGTGACCGGATCAGGCATCCCGCCGCTGGCCGAACCCAGCAGGGTGTCGTGGTCGTTGGTTTGCTGGGTGAGGGTGCCTTTGACTTTCCAGTCATTGGCGAAACGGTGCTCCAGGGAGGCGAAGGTGGACTGGATCTGGACGTCGCGGCGGCTCCAGTCGGTGGCCGGGTTGAACGAGCGGCTGAAGTCGGTTTTGGTGTAGTTGGAGAAGTAATACGGGTTGCCGGTCCAGGACGAGCCGCGAGGCTTGATATTCTGGTAGTCCATGCCGAAGGTGAACAGGGTGTCGGGGGTGAGGTCGGCCTGGATGATGCCGTAGAACACGTCATTTTTACGTGAGTAGTGGTCGCGGTACGAGTCGGCATCCTGGTAAACCGCCACCATTCGCCCGCGCACGCTGCCATCGTCATTCAACGGCCCGGAGATATCACCTTCGGTGCGATAGTTGTCCCACGAGCCCGCGCTGGCAGTGACCGATGCCTTGAAGTCGCGGGTCGGTTTTTTGCGAATCAGGTTGACCGTGGCCGACGGCTCGCCCGAGCCGGACAACAGGCCGGTAGCGCCCTTGACGATATCGACGCGGTCATACAGGGCCATATCGACCTTGGTCGCACCTTCATCGAACACGCCGTCATACAGGGTGTTGACCCCGTCGTACTGAAAGTTGGTGATGGCATAGCCGCGGGCCGAGTACTCCATGCGGTCGCTGTCGTAGGCCTGGGTGGAAATGCCCGGCGCGTTGCGCAGTACATCGCCGATGCTCTGTGCGGCTTGATCGTCCATCAGTTGGCGGGTGACTACTGTGACGGTCTGCGGGGTTTCGCGAATCGACAGCGGCAGTTTGGTCGAGCTGTTGCTGGCGCCGGTGGTATAGGAATGGGTGTCTTCGGTGGTCAGCGAATCGCCCAGGCCCTGGCCTGTGACAGTGGTTGCACCCAGTTCCAGACCTTTGCCTTGGGGGGCGCTCAAAATCACCGTGTCGCCGTTGAGCTGATACGAGATGCCGCTGCCCTGCAGCAGGGACTCCAGTGCCTTGACCGGCTCCAGCGAACCGCTCACTGGACGCGACTTGATGCCTTGCACCTGATCCGGGCTGTAGAGGATCTGCAGGTTGGCCTGCTTGCCCAGTTCATTCAGCGCGCTGGCCAGGGCTTGCGACGGAATGTTCAGGGCCACCGGCGCCGCGCTGGCAAGGGATGCCCCCAGCATGACCGAGGCCATCAGGGCACTGGACAGCAAGGTGTGGCGTACCGTCCGGCGTTGGGTGGCGATCGAAAGAGGGGTCCGGCTCAAGTTGGGTCGTTGCATCGCGTGCCTAGGCTCCGAAGTAAGAAGTTTCATTCTTGTTAATAGGAATAGTTATTAGACGCAGCACGATTGATAAACCAGAAACAAGTTTCTGATTTAGTTGGTTTTGCTCCGGCCATTACAGGCTTGACCCGCTGATGCAGGGCGGAATAATTGTTCCATCCATAGAACGATCAGTACCAAAAAACCTGTCTAGTCTTATGGGTGCGACGAATCTATAGTTGTTGCCATGATTTACAGGAGGTGCAACATGAAAAAAATTCTTGGTGTTTATCAGGCCCCCCGCCCTCATTGGGTCGGCGATGGTTTTCCGGTTCGCACGATGTTTTCCTACGACAGCATGGGCAAACACATCAGCCCGTTTCTGTTGCTGGATTACGCCGGGCCAGCCGAGTTCACGCCCACTACAGAGCGTCGTGGTGTAGGCCAGCACCCGCACCGTGGTTTTGAAACGGTGACCATCGTCTACAAGGGCGAAGTGGAACACCGCGACTCCACCGGCAACGGCGGGGTGATCGGTCCGGGTGATGTGCAGTGGATGACCGCAGCGTCCGGCATCCTGCACGAGGAGTTCCATTCCGAGGCGTTTGCCCGCAGTGGCGGCCCGCTGGAGATGGTGCAGCTATGGGTCAACCTGCCTGCAAAGGACAAAATGGCCGCTCCGGGGTATCAGGGCATCGTCGACCGTGACATCCCCGACCTGGCGCTCAAGGACGATGCCGGCCGTTTGCGCCTGATTGCCGGTGAGTTCGATGGCAAACGCGGCCCGGCCCATACCTTTACGCCGATCGACGTGTGGGATATCCGCTTGAATGCGGGCAAGTCGACTACGCTGGATCTGCACCCGGGCCGCAACACTGCGCTGGTGGTGCTGCATGGGGCGGTCGAGGTCAACGGTCAGGACGTGGTGCGTGAAGGGCAGCTTGCGCTGTTTGAGCGTGATGGCTCGAGCATCCGCCTTGAAGCCAATAACGACGCCGTGCTGCTGGTCCTCAGCGGCGAGCCGATCGACGAACCGATCGTGGGCCATGGGCCGTTTGTGATGAACACCGACGCCGAAATCCATCAGGCGTTTGTGGACTTCCAGTCGGGCAAGTTTGGCCGCATGCCCGCGTAGCAATGCTGCACCGAAGCGCAATGCCAGGCCATGAGGGTCATGGCCTGGCCTTTTCTGTCTTATCCCAGAGAGGTAAACCCTGTGACAACTTCTTACAAGCGTTTGGACAAGGACAATGCCGCCGTTTTGTTGGTGGACCATCAGGCGGGTTTGCTGTCGCTGGTGCGGGATATCGAACCGGACAAATTCAAGAACAACGTGCTGGCGCTGGCTGATCTGGCCAAGTACTTCGAGTTGCCGACCATTTTCACCACCAGCTTCGAAACCGGACCCAACGGCCCGCTGGTGCCCGAGTTGAAGGCGCTGTTCCCGCAAGCGCCCTATATCGCCCGCCCGGGGCAGATCAATGCCTGGGACAACGAGGATTTTGTCAAGGCGGTCAAGGCAACAGGTAAAAAGCAACTGATCATCGCAGGGGTGGTCACTGAGGTCTGCGTGGCATTCCCGGCACTGTCGGCACTGGCTGAAGGCTATGAGGTGTTTGTGGTGACGGATGCGTCGGGTACGTTCAACGAAATCACCCGCCATTCGGCCTGGGATCGCATGTCATCCTCGGGTGCGCAACTGATGACCTGGTTTGGTCTGGCCTGTGAGCTGCATCGCGACTGGCGCAATGACATTGAAGGCCTGGGCGCGCTGTTCTCCAACCATATCCCGGACTATCGCAACCTGATCACCAGCTACTCCACGTTGACAGCCGGTAAATAACCGTTGGGCTCGAAGCGGCTGCCGAAGGAATCAGGCTGCGTTCGGCGGCAGTTGCTACGAGTTTTGGTCGTGTTTCACACCCGCTCGAAAATCACCGCTATGCCCTGGCCGCCGCCAATGCACATGGTCGCCAGGGCATAACGACCCTGTGTCCGATGCAGTTCATGGATGGCCTTGGTCGCGATGATCGCGCCCGTGGCCCCCACCGGGTGGCCCAGGGCGATGCCCGAACCGTTGGGGTTGACCCTGGCTGGGTCCATATCCAGTTCCTGCATCACGGCACACGCCTGGGCGGCGAAGGCAATGTTGGCTTCGATCACGTCCATGTCACCGATCTTCAAGCCAGCCCGCTTCAATGCCAGCCGCGTTGCCGGTATCGGCCCCAACCCCATCAGCTCGGGCTCAACCCCTGCATGGGCGTAGGCCACCAGCCGCGCCATAGGCGCAAGATTGCCCGCCTGTACTGCCGCGCCACTGGCCAGCACCAGCGCCGCCGCCCCATCATTGAGCCCCGATGCATTGCCTGCAGTCACGCTGCCGTCTTTCTTGAAGGCCGGTTTCATCAGCGCCAGCTGCTCCAGGGTAGTGGCCCGCGGGTGCTCGTCCTGGCTGAACATCACACTGCCTTTGCGGCTGCGTACCTCGACGGTGGCGATCTGGCTGTCGAAGTAACCTTGCTCGATAGCCCGGGCGGCGCGTTGCTGGTCTTCAAGCGCAAGAGCGTCCTGGGCCTGGCGGCTGATGCTGTTGCGTTGGGCGATATTCTCGGCCGTTACACCCATATGAATGCCGTGGAACGGGTCGTGCAAAATACCCAGCATGTAGTCGAGCATTGGCGTATCGCCCATGCGCGCACCCCAGCGGGCGGCGGGCATCAGGTAGGGGCCGCGGCTCATGGCTTCGGCCCCGGCGCCAATGGCGAACTCGGCGTCGCCGAGCATCAGGGTATGGGCGGCAGAAATGATCGCCTGCAAGCCCGAACCGCACAGGCGGTTGACGTTGTAGGCCGGGGTTTCCTTGGGGATCCCGGCATTGATCGCCGCAACCCGCGCCAGATAGGCATCCTGGGGCTCGGTGGGAATCACGTTGCCCATCACCACATGACCGATGCGCCCGGGGTCGACCTGGCTGCTGTGCAACGCGGCCTTGACCGCAGTGCTGGCCAGTTCGGCCAGGGGCACGTCCTTGAGCGAGCCGCCAAAGGTGCCGATGGCCGTGCGCCGGGCGCTGAGGATGAAAATTTCAGGAGTTTGCATGGCGGGTCCTTATTGTTTTATCGGGCCAAATGCGCGGGATTATTTCACCGGTGTACGGTTTGGGCGTCGTCCGTTTGTGCGGGCAGGGCATCTACCTGGGCATCGAGCAGGGTCATAAAGGCATGGGCCGCATTGGACAAGGTGCGTTCGGTATGCAGGATATACCCCAGCTGGCGGGTCAGCTGGATGCCGGGCAGGGCAATCGATGCCACCTGCTCATCCAGCATGGTGCGCGGCAACACGCTCCAGGCCAGGCCGATGGACACCATCATCTTGATGGTCTCCAGGTAATTGGTGCTCATGGCGATGTTGGGCGTCAGGCCCTGGGCTTCAAACAGGCGATGGACAATATGATGGGTAAAGGTATTGCCGCCGGGAAACACCGCTGGATGGCGTGCAATATCGGCCATGCTTACGGCTTTTTGCCGGATCAGGCGGTGCTCCGGGGCCACCACGAAATCCAGCGGGTCATCCCAGACCGGCACGGCACGAATCAGTGAATGAGGCTCCGGCGCCAGGGTGATCACAGCCAGTTCTGCGCGGCCATGCAGAATCTCGTCGTAGGCCACTTCGGAATCGAGAAACTGAATATCCAGCGCGACCTTGGGGTAAGTGCGGGTGAACTCGCGCAGTAAAGGTGGCAGGCGGTGCAGACCGATATGATGGCTGGTAGCCAGGGTCAGGCGCCCGCTGACTTCGCCATTGAGGTTGTTGAGTGCCCGGCGCGTGTCATCCAGTACGTTGAGGATCTGGTAAGCGCGCGGCAGCAAGGCCCGGCCGGCTTCGGTGAGGCTGACCTCACGGCCCAGCCGGTCGAACAGCCTGAGCTTGAGTTGCTGCTCGATGCTGGCAATGCGTTTGCTGATGGCTGGCTGGGTCAGGAACAGCCGTTCGGCGGCCCCGGAAAAACTGCCGGTTTCAGCAATTGCAATAAACGCATTGAGATTCGCGAGATCCATCTATTCGAATTCCTGTTGGTTATCCAAAGCATAAAAATTATGAATTTGAGTTATTCACTGTAACCCCATAGGATCGACCTCACAAGCCAAGTGGTTATTGGCACAGAAAAGTAGCTGATGAGGAAACCGTCTGATGGCCGGCAAAACGCTCTACGACAAGCTCTGGGATTCGCATTTGGTCAAGCAGCGTGACGATGGCTCGGCGCTGATCTACATCGACCGTCACATCATTCACGAAGTGACCTCGCCGCAAGCCTTTGAAGGCCTGCGGCTGGCCGGGCGCAAGCCTTGGCGTATCGATGCCAACATCGCCACCCCGGACCACAACGTACCGACCACGCCGGAGCGTAAAGGCGGGATCGAAGCGATTGCCGATCAGGTTTCCCGTCTGCAGGTGCAAACCCTGGATGACAACTGTGACGAATACGGCATTACCGAATTCAAGATGAACGACGTGCGTCAGGGTATCGTCCATGTGATCGGCCCGGAGCAGGGCGCGACCTTGCCGGGCATGACCGTGGTTTGCGGTGACTCGCACACCTCGACTCACGGCGCCTTCGGTGCATTGGCCCACGGTATCGGCACTTCCGAGGTCGAGCATGTGCTCGCCACCCAGTGCCTTGTCGCCAAAAAAATGAAGAACATGCTGGTGTCGGTCGAAGGGCAATTGCCGTTCGGCGTAACCGCCAAGGACATCGTACTGGCCGTGATCGGCAAGATCGGCACCGCGGGCGGCAATGGTCATGCCATCGAATTCGCCGGCAGCGCGATTCGTGACTTGTCCGTCGAAGGCCGCATGACCATCTGCAATATGTCCATCGAAGCCGGTGCCCGTGTAGGCCTGGTGGCCGCCGATCAGAAAACTGTCGATTATGTAAAGGGCCGTCCGTTTTCGCCTAAAGGCGCTGAATGGGACCTGGCGGTCGAAGCCTGGAAAGACCTGGTGTCCGACAGCGATGCGCAGTTCGACACCGTGGTTGAACTGGACGCTACGCAGATCAAGCCGCAAGTCAGCTGGGGCACTTCGCCCGAGATGGTTCTGGCGGTTGATCAGAACGTGCCGGATCCGGCACAGGAAACCGACCTGGTCAAGCGTGGCTCGATCGAACGTGCATTGAAGTACATGGGCCTGACCGCCAACCAGGCGATCACCGATATCCAGCTCGATCGCGTATTTATCGGCTCGTGCACCAACTCGCGGATCGAAGACTTGCGTGCTGCGGCAGTAATTGCCAAGGGGCGCAAGGTGGCGTCCACCATCAAACAGGCGATTGTGGTGCCGGGCTCGGGTCTGGTTAAAGCCCAGGCCGAGGCTGAAGGTCTGGACAAGATCTTTATCGAGGCCGGTTTTGAATGGCGTGAGCCGGGTTGTTCGATGTGCCTGGCGATGAACCCGGACCGCCTTGAGTCGGGCGAGCATTGTGCCTCGACCTCCAACCGCAACTTTGAAGGCCGTCAGGGCGCCGGTGGCCGTACTCACCTGGTCAGCCCGGCCATGGCCGCTGCCGCCGCCGTGAATGGTCGTTTTATTGATGTCCGTGAATTGATCCAGGGGAGCGCAGCATGAAGGCTTTTACTCAGCACACCGGTTTGGTCGCGCCTTTGGATCGTGCCAACGTCGATACCGACCAGATCATTCCCAAGCAATTCCTGAAGTCGATCAAGCGTACCGGCTTTGGCCCTAACCTGTTTGACGAGTGGCGTTATCTGGATGTGGGTCAGCCCTACCAGGACAACTCCAAACGCCCGCTGAACAAGGATTTTGTGCTTAACGCCGAGCGTTACCAGGGCGCCAGTGTGTTGCTGGCCCGGGAAAACTTCGGTTGCGGCTCCAGCCGTGAGCACGCGCCGTGGGCGCTGGAAGAGTACGGTTTTCGCAGCATCATCGCGCCGAGCTACGCCGATATCTTCTTCAATAACAGCTTCAAGAACGGTTTGTTGCCGATCATCCTGAGCGACGCCGAAGTCGATGAGCTGTTTGCCCAGGTTGAAGCCGCGCCGGGTTACCAGCTCAAGATCGACCTCGAGGCGCAAACCGTGACCCGCCCGGATGGCAAGGTGCTGGGCTTTGAAATCGATGCGTTTCGCAAGCATTGCCTGCTCAACGGCCTGGACGATATCGGCCTGACCTTGCAGGACGGCGATGCAATTGCCGCGTTTGAAAGCAAGCACCGTGCGAGCCAGCCGTGGTTGTTTCGCGACGCTTGAATGGCCTCATCGCGGGCAAGCCCGGCTCCCACAGGGGAATGCATTTCAAATGTGGGAGCCGGGCTTGCCCGCGATGACGGCAGTGTGGACAACCCAAGTCTTGACGCTAAAAGGAAGTTTTAATGACCAGTACCGCCCAGCACACCCAGGTAGTACAAAAGCAGTTCGGCGAACAGGCGTCGGCCTATCTGAGCAGCGCCGTGCATGCGCAAGGCACCGAGTTCGGTCTGCTCAAGGCCGAGCTGGCTGACAAACAGCAGGCGCGGGTGCTGGACCTGGGGTGTGGCGCGGGCCATGTAAGCTTTCATGTGGCTGCACTGGTCAAGGACGTGGTGGCCTACGACCTGTCGCAACAAATGCTGGATGTGGTCAGTGCTGCCGCCAGCGATCGCGGGCTGGGCAATATCAGCACCGTTTGCGGCGCGGCAGAACGTTTGCCGTTTGCCGATGGCGAATTCGACTATGTGCTCAGCCGTTACTCGGCCCATCACTGGAGCGATCTGGGCGTGGCCCTGCGCGAAGTGCGCCGGGTGCTCAAGCCGGGTGGCGTAGCGGCATTTATCGATGTGATCTCACCCGGCAGCCCGTTGTTCGACACCTACCTGCAAAGTGTCGAAGTGCTGCGCGACACCAGCCATGTGCGCGATTATTCGAGCGCCGAATGGCTGCGTCAGGTCAGTGAAGCCGGTTTGCACGTGCGCAGCACACAGCGTCAGCGTTTGCGTTTAGAGTTCAGCTCCTGGATCGAGCGCATGCGTACGCCACAGGTCATGAGCGCGGCCATCCGCCAGTTGCAGCAGTCGATGGGCGCCGAAGTACGCGATTATTTTGAAATTGAAGCCGATGGTTCGTTCAGCACCGATGTGCTGGTGCTGTGGGCCGAGAAGTAACCTGAATATTTCCGGGTGCGCCTGCGGGGGCATCAACAGACAAGAAAGAGGAACCCATGAGCAAGCAGATTCTGATTCTCCCTGGCGACGGTATTGGTCCGGAAATCATGGCCGAAGCGGTCAAGGTGCTGGAGCTGGCCAGTGACAAGTTCAACCTGGGCCTGGAGCTGACCCACGACCTGATCGGCGGCGCAGCCATCGACAAGCATGGCGTACCGTTGGCCGACGAGACCCTTGAGCGCGCCCGTGCGGCCGACGCTGTCTTGCTGGGCGCCGTGGGTGGCCCGAAATGGGACAAGATCGAGCGCGACATTCGCCCCGAGCGCGGCCTGCTGAAAATCCGTGCGCAACTGGGCCTGTTCGGCAACCTGCGCCCGGCAATCCTGTACCCGCAACTGGCTGATGCATCGAGCCTCAAGCCGGAAATCGTTTCCGGACTGGATATCCTCATCGTTCGCGAATTGACCGGTGGTATCTACTTCGGCGCCCCCCGTGGCACCCGCGAGCTGGAAAACGGTGAGCGTCAGGCTTATGACACCCTGCCGTACAGCGAAAGCGAAATCCGCCGCATTGCCCGCGTCGGTTTCGACATGGCCCGCGTGCGTGGCAAAAAGCTCTGCTCGGTGGACAAGGCCAACGTGCTGGCGTCCAGCCAGCTGTGGCGTGAAGTGGTCGAGCAAGTGGCCAAGGACTACCCGGACGTCGAGCTGAGCCATATGTACGTCGACAACGCGGCCATGCAACTGGTGCGCGCACCCAAGCAATTTGACGTGATCGTCACCGAAAACATGTTCGGTGACATCCTGTCCGACCAGGCTTCGATGCTCACCGGCTCTATCGGCATGCTGCCATCGGCATCCCTGGACACCCACAACAAGGGCATGTACGAGCCTTGCCACGGTTCGGCGCCGGACATCGCGGGGCAGGGCATTGCCAACCCGCTGGCGACCATTTTGTCGGTGTCGATGATGCTGCGTTACAGCTTCAACCAGACCGCTGCTGCCGATGCCATCGAGCAGGCCGTAAGCCTGGTTCTGGACCAGGGTTTGCGTACCGGTGATATCTGGTCGACGGGTTGCACCCGGGTCGGAACACAGGAAATGGGCAATGCAGTAGTCGCGGCGCTGCAGAATCTGTAATCTCTCGGGCCCGTTACTTCCTGTTGGTGGAAGTAACGACCCCACTTTTTGTTAAAGGTGTAGTTGCGATGAAACGTGTAGGTCTGGTCGGTTGGCGCGGTATGGTTGGTTCCGTGCTCATGCAGCGGATGCTGGAAGAGCAGGATTTCGATCTGATCGAACCGGTGTTTTTCACCACTTCCAATGTCGGTGGACAAGGTCCGTCCGTGGGCAAGGATATTGCCCCGCTCAAGGATGCTTACAACATTGAAGAGCTGAAAACCCTCGATGTAATCCTGACCTGCCAGGGCGGCGACTACACCAGCGAGGTGTTCCCCAAGCTGCGTGAGGCGGGCTGGCAAGGTTACTGGATCGATGCAGCGTCGACCCTGCGCATGCAGGATGATGCGGTCATTATTCTGGACCCGGTCAACCGCAAGGTCATCGACCAGCAGCTAGATGCCGGCACCAAAAACTATATCGGCGGCAACTGCACTGTCAGCCTGATGCTGATGGGTCTGGGCGGTTTGTTCGAAGCCGGTCTGGTGGAGTGGATGAGCGCCATGACCTACCAGGCGGCCTCGGGCGCCGGTGCGCAGAACATGCGCGAGCTGATCAAGCAGATGGGCACCACCCATGCGGCGGTCGCCGATCAACTGGCCGACCCGGCCAGCGCGATTCTGGATATCGACCGTCGTGTGGCCGAGGCCATGCGCAGCGATGCCTACCCGACCGAAAACTTCGGTGTGCCATTGACCGGCAGCCTGATCCCGTGGATCGACAAAGAGCTGCCGAACGGTCAAAGCCGTGAAGAGTGGAAAGCGCAGGCAGAAACCAACAAGATCCTGGGTCGCTTCAAGAACCCGGTTCCGGTGGACGGTATCTGCGTACGTATCGGTGCGATGCGTTGCCACAGCCAGGCCTTGACCATCAAGCTGAACAAAGATGTGCCTATCGCCGATATCGAAGGTTTGATCAGCCAGCACAACCCCTGGGTCAAGCTGGTGCCAAACCAGCGTGAAGCCAGCATCCAGGAACTGAGCCCGACCAAGGTTACCGGCACCCTGAATGTACCGGTTGGCCGTCTGCGCAAGCTGAACATGGGTTCGCAGTTCCTCGGTGCCTTTACCGTGGGCGACCAGTTGCTGTGGGGCGCGGCAGAACCGCTGCGCCGCATGCTGCGGATTTTGCTGGAGCGTTAATTCGCCTCTGGCAGGTTCAAGCCCGCGTCTCGCAAGAGGCGCGGGCTTTTTATTGGATGATCAGCTGCTACGAATTGTCATCATCCATCAAATCGGCCGGGCGCGTTGCCTGTCGGGGTTGTGCCCGGTACAGTGCCGCTCCCCACGTTTCGCCTGAGGTAGATACATGAACCAGTCCTTTGATATCGCCGTCGTTGGCGCCACCGGCACTGTCGGCGAAACCATCGTACAAATGCTCGAAGAGCGTGATTTTCCGGTTGGCAAGTTGCACTTGCTGGCCAGCAGTGAATCTGACGGGCATTCGGTGCCTTTTCGCGGTAAAAACGTCAGGGTGCGCGATGTCGACACGTTCGATTTCAGCAGCGTACAGCTGGCATTCTTTGCCGCAGGCCCTGCCGTGACCTTGAGTTTTGCTGCCAAGGCCAGTGCAGCCGGCAGCATGGTGGTCGACCTGTCCGGCGCGCTGCCTTCTGCACAGGCGCCGCAGGTGGTACCTGAAGCCAACGCGCAGGTGCTGGCAACCTTGAAAAAACCACTGCAAGTCAGCAGCCCGAGTCCTTCGGCCACCGCACTGGCCGTGGTGCTGGCGCCTTTGCTAAGAGTGCTGGAAATTCAGCGGGTCAATGTGACGGCCTGCATGGCAGTTTCCGCTCAAGGCCGTGAAGCGGTCTCGGAGCTGGCACGCCAAACCACCGCGCTGCTGAACCTGCATCCGCTGGAAACCAGCTTCTTTGATCGTCAGATGGCCTTCAACGTCCTGGCCCAGGTCGGCACGCCGGACGCACAGGGCCATGTGCCGCTGGAAAAACGTTTGGTCAATGAGCTGCGCGAAGTTCTGGCTATGCCTACGCTGAAGGTATCGGCCAGCAGTGTGCAAGTGCCGGTATTTTTTGGCGACAGCTTCAGCGTGTCCCTGCAACTGGCCGGGCCGGTGGATCTGGTTGAAGTCAATGCCGCCCTCGAGGCAGGTGAGGGTATCGAGCTGGTGGAAGCCGGTGACTACCCGACTGCTGTTGGCGATGCCGTAGGTCAGGATGTGGTGTATGTCGGTCGAGTGCGTCACGGTGTGGACGACACATCTGAACTTAATCTGTGGCTGACGTCAGATAACGTACGCAAGGGTGGCGCATTGAACGCCGTGCAGTTGGCTGAGTTGTTGATAAAAGACCAACTGTAAAAGATACTTGGCTGCTATACAGGTCTCGTGGGACGAGGCCTGTACCAATAAGGAAGAGGCTATGGTTCAGGTTCGCAAATTGGTGTTGGCAATCGCTGCCGCTTCGGCGCTGTCATCCGGTATGGCGCAGGCGCTTGAGCTTGGGGAGCTGACGCTCAAGTCGGCGCAGAACCAGCCGCTGCTGGCAGAAATCGAGCTGCTCGATGTCAAGGACCTGACTGCTGCGCAAGTGGTGCCAAGCCTTGCCCCCGAACAGGAGTTCAGCAAGGCAGGAGTTCCGCGCCCGGCGTTTCTGGATGATTTGCGCTTTACCCCGATCATCAACGCCGATGGCAAGAGCGTATTGCGCGTCACCTCCAGCCAGCCGCTGTCCGAACCTTTTGTGAACTTCCTGGTGCAGGTGATGTGGCCCAACGGCCGCTTGATGCGCGACTACAGCGTGTTGCTCGATCCCGCCCGGTTCTCGCCGCAGGCCGCGTCGGCGGCATCAACGTCTGCGCCTGCCGCGCCCGTGCAGTACACCACCACGTCCCGTGACACACTGTGGGAGATCGCCGCCAAGGCGCGCAACGGCGGCTCGGTGCAGCAGACCATGCTGGCAATTCAGGCCCTGAACCCTGATGCGTTTATCAACGGCAATATCAACCGGCTTAAAACCGGCCAGGTACTGCGCCTGCCAGATGCCTCGCAAAGTGTGCAATTGCCCCAGGCCAGGGCCATCAACGAAGTGGCGTCGCAAAATGCCGACTGGCGCAGTGGCCGTCGCACCGTACCCTTGGCCCAGCAACTCGATGCAACCGGTCGCAAGCCTGTGCCGGCGCCTGCCGCCAAGGCTGTGCATCAGGATGCCTTGAGTCTGGTTTCCGCTCAGGCAGGCAAGGGTGCTGCCGGGGATGCGAAAAAACTGGCTGACCAGCTGGCGATGACTCAGGAAGGTCTGGACAGCAGCCGTCGTGAAAATGCCGAGCTGCAAGACCGGATGAAAGACCTGCAAAGCCAGTTGGACAAGCTGCAGCGTTTGATTGAATTGAAGAACGATCAACTGGCCAGGCTGGAGGCCGGCAAAGGTGCGCCTGTCGACCCGGCAGTTGCGTTGGCCGGCGTGCAGGCCGCGGATGCGCCTGAAGCCGATATTGCGCCGGCAATCGAAGGTGCGCCGGCCACTGCAGTGGCACCAAGTCCTGAAGACACCGGGGCGACGCAAGGCCATGAGCGAAACATTCAGGACCTGCTGAACAGCCCGCTATTACTGGGGCTTGTCGGCGGCGGGGCGGTCTTGTTGCTGCTCTTGCTGTTGTTGCTCGTGCGTCGGCGCAAGGCGCTGCAAGAAGCGCAAAAACATGCGCGAATGGCTCGGGATCTTGAAAATGAGTCCGGGTTTGCAGCCGATCTGGATCTGCCGCAAAGCAGTTTTGAGGGGCTTGAAACGCCGTCGCGCAGTATCGATCCTGCACCTGCACCTGCACCTGCACCTGCACCTGCACCTGCACCTGCACCTGCACCTGCACCTGCACCGGTCGTGGAGGCAGTAGCTCCGGTGGTCGCGCCGGTTACCCTGGCCAAGCCTGCGGCTGATGTGCTGGATCAGGCCGAGCGGTTGATTGAGCAGCGTCAGTTGAGCGAGGCCGTTGTATTGCTCAAGGCTGCGATCGATCGGGAGCCCCAGCGCAGTGATTTGCGTCTTGAGTTGATGCGGGTTTACGCCGAACTGGGTGATCGTGACGCTTTTATCGCTCAAGAGCGCCAACTGGTAGCCAATGGCAAGAATCACGCTCAGGTCGAGCAGCTCAAAAATCGTTATCCTGGCATGGCGGTGGCGGCAGCGGCCGGCATTGCTACCGCAGCGGTGGCCACCCAGCTGCAAGCGCAATTTGTCCAGGACATGATGCGCGACGATCGCGAGGTCGAACCGCAGCCGGAGCCTGCTGCACCTGCACCTGCAGCGTTCGATCACGATTTTGATCTGAGCCTTGATGAACTGGAAGCGGCTTCCCCTGCGGTGGTGACGCCAGAACCTGCAGGGCTCGACAAGCCGGCGGCAGACAGTTTCGAAGCGGTGCTTGAACAGCAGGCTCAGGTTCAGGCAGCTCACGAAGAGGCGTCGGACTTTGATCTGGACCTGCCGGCGGACTTTGACCTGTCCCTGGCTGAAGAAAGCGCTCCACCCGCTGTGGCGGCGGACAGCTTTGCCCTTGAGCTCGACAAGGTCAATGCCGAGTTGCATCGCCTGTCGCAAAGCCTTGAGCAATCATCGCTGGAACAGCCCTTTGCCGATGATGAGCCGGAATTCGACTTCCTCTCTGGCGCCGATGAAACGGCCACCAAACTCGATCTGGCCCAGGCCTATATCGATATGGGTGACGACGAAGGTGCGCGGGATATTCTGACCGAGGTCATGGAGGAGGGTAATCCACAGCAGCAGGCCGAAGCCCTGGAAATGATGGCACGCCTGACCTGAGTGAAACTCCTTTAGATACTCTGTTGCCGGTCAACCCTCCCTGTGGGAGCGAGCCTGCTCGCGAACGACCTTCGCGAGCAGGCTCGCTCCCACAGTTGAAATGTCCTTCGGCAGCTGCTACGAAGCCTGGTTTGTCTGACGTTCCGGTGAAATGTTTCATGGCGTCTTGCCGGGTGCGCCCTATAATGGCCGCCTTTGCGTTTATGAGCAGGCTGCAAGTCCTTGGCAAATATAGATAACCCGGCCGCTGAAATGGCCGCGGAAGGTTTTTACCGAATCGCCCTTGGGGTGGAATACAAAGGTTCGCGCTACAGCGGCTGGCAGCGCCAGGCCAATGGTGTGCTGACCGTTCAGGAAACCCTGGAAAACGCCCTGTCCAAAGTGGCCGCCTCACCGGTCTCCCTGATGTGCGCCGGGCGTACGGATGCCGGTGTGCATGCCTGCGGGCAGGTGGTGCATTTTGACACCCGGGCCGAGCGCTCCCTGAAAGCCTGGGTCATGGGCGCCAATATCAATTTGCCCCATGACATCAGCGTCACCTGGGCCCAGGTCATGCCCGCGCACTTCCATGCCCGCTTCAAGGCCATCGCCCGGCGCTACCGCTATGTGATCTACAACGATCAGATCCGGCCGGCCCATCTGAATCAGGAAATCACCTGGAACCACCGCCCGCTGGATGTCGAGCGTATGGCCGAGGCAGCTCGACACCTGTTGGGCGTGCATGATTTCAGTGCCTTTCGCGCCGGACAGTGCCAGGCCAAATCCCCGATCAAGGAAATGCACCATCTGCGCGTGAGCCGTCACGGCAACATGATTGTGCTGGATATTCGTGCCAGTGCCTTTCTGCACCATATGGTGCGCAATATCGCCGGGGTGCTGATGACTATCGGTACGGGCGAGCGGCCGGTGGAGTGGATCAAGGAAGTGCTGGAGAGCCGCGAGCGGCGCTCGGGCGGTGTGACGGCCCATCCCTACGGCCTGTATCTGGTGCAAGTTGAATACCGCGACGAGTTCCAGTTGCCGGAACGTTACATTGGTCCACATTTCTTGACCGGTTTTAGCGGCCTGGACGGCTGACGCCCGGATAAGCATTTGTTACCATCCGGGGCTTTCGCGTTCGGGGTGTTATCGAGATGTCCGTTGTTCGCAGCAAGATCTGCGGTATTACCCGCATAGAAGATGCACTGGCTGCGGTCGAGGCCGGGGCTGACGCCATAGGCTTCGTGTTCTACGCCAAGAGCCCGCGGTCAGTCACGGCCGCGCAGGCGCGGGCCATTATTGCCGCCTTGCCGCCTTTCGTGACTTCGGTGGGGTTGTTCGTCAATGCCAGCGCCTGTGAGCTGAACGAAACCCTGGATGCCGTGCCGCTGGATCTGCTGCAGTTTCATGGCGATGAAACCCCGGAGCAGTGCGAAGGCTATCACCGTCCTTATATCAAGGCGTTGCGGGTCAAGGCCGGTGATGACATCGCCGGTGCCTGCAAGGCCTATGCAGGGGCCAGCGGTATTTTGCTCGATGCCTATGTTGAAGGTGTACCGGGTGGAACTGGTCAGGCATTTGACTGGTCTCTGATACCTCAGGGTTTGCACAAGCCGATTATCCTGGCCGGCGGCCTGACGCCCGACAACGTTGCAGACGCCATCGCCCGGGTGCAGCCCTACGCCGTGGATGTCAGTGGCGGCGTTGAAAAGAGCAAGGGCATCAAGGATCACGACAGGATTCGTGCCTTTATGCGGGCAGTGCGCACGGCAAACTGAAGCGGATGTGACGGCTGGCACTCTGCCGCCGTCCATCAATACCGCTCTGCGAAGCAGGCGGGCCCGGTGAGAAGACGGGCAGAAATTTAAGTGGCGGCCGCTCTGGTGCGTGCTGTCGGTAAGGCTGAGGGTTGCAGGGTTTTGCTGGTTTGCCGAGTGCGGACCGCGGTTCCGGCAATTATCGCCACACACCTGATTAATTTAGCTCAAGGGCATACACGGGGCCTGAACTGAACTGTTCTGGCCACCGGTACTGGAGAAAGAAAGCATGAGCAACTGGTTGGTAGACAAGCTGATTCCTTCGATCATGCGTTCCGAGGTCAAAAAGAGCTCGGTACCTGAAGGCCTGTGGCACAAATGCCCGTCCTGCGACGCTGTGCTTTATCGTCCGGAGCTGGAAAAGACCCTGGACGTTTGCCCGAAATGCAATCACCACATGCGTATCGGCGCCCGCGCCCGCATTGATATCTTCCTGGACGCCGACGGCCGTGCCGAACTGGGTGCAGACCTGGAGCCGGTTGACCGTCTCAAGTTCCGTGACAGCAAGAAGTACAAGGACCGTCTGGTCGGCGCGCAAAAGCAGACCGGCGAAAAAGACGCCCTGATCTCCATGAGCGGTACCTTGCTGGGCATGCCGGTGGTGGTATCGGCCTTCGAGTTCTCCTTCATGGGTGGCTCTATGGGTGCCATTGTTGGCGAGCGCTTCGTGCGTGCGGCCAATTACGCCCTTGAACACCGCTGCCCGATGATCTGCTTCGCAGCCTCGGGCGGTGCGCGGATGCAGGAAGCCCTGATCTCCCTGATGCAAATGGCCAAGACCTCGGCGGTACTGGCGCGTCTGCGTGAAGAAGGCATCCCTTTCATCTCGGTACTGACCGACCCGGTATACGGCGGTGTTTCGGCCAGCCTGGCGATGCTGGGTGACGTGATCGTGGCTGAGCCTAAGGCGCTGATCGGTTTTGCCGGTCCGCGTGTTATCGAGCAGACCGTTCGCGAAAAACTGCCGGAAGGTTTCCAGCGCAGCGAGTTCCTGCTGGAGCACGGCGCCATCGACCTGATCGTTGCACGTCAGGAGCTGCGTCCGCGCCTGGGCAACCTGCTGGCGCAAATGATGGGCTTGCCGACTCCGGTGTTCGTGGCCGCGCCTGTTGAAACCATCGTTGTTCCGCCGGCACCTGCGAACCTATGACCCAGCGCACCCTTGGCGAGTGGCTCGCCTATCTTGAGCAGTTGCATCCATCGGCCATCGATATGGGGCTGGATCGCGCACGCGAGGTAACGAACCGCTTGGGGCTGCAAAAGCCTGCGCCTCGGGTGGTGACGGTGACGGGTACCAATGGCAAGGGCTCGACCTGTGCGTTTGTGGCTTCGTTGCTGCAGGCGCAAGGGTTCAAGGTGGGGGTTTACAGTTCGCCCCACCTGCTGCGCTATAACGAGCGCGTACAAATTGAGGGTGTTGAAGTTTCGGACGAGCTGCTTTGCGAGGCCTTTGCGGCCCTGGATGCAGGGCGCGGCGAGACATCCCTTACATATTTTGAAATGGGTACGCTGGCAGCCTTCTGGTTGTTCGAGCGTGCCCAGCTGGATGCCGTGGTGCTGGAAGTCGGCCTGGGCGGGCGCCTGGATGCGGTCAATCTGGTGGATGCCGACCTGGCGCTGGTGACCAGTATCGGTGTCGATCATATTGAGTATCTGGGCAACACCCGCGAATCCGTGGGCTTTGAAAAGGCCGGGATTTTCCGTGCCGGCAAGCCGGCCCTGTGTGGCGACCTGAACCCGCCGCATACATTGCTCGACAAGGCCGAGGAGCTGGGTTGCCCGCTGTTTCTGCGTGGTCGTGACTTTGATCTGGCCAGTGCTGACCAGGTCTGGCATTGGCGTGGTCAGGATGCCCAGGGGCAATTGATCGAGCTGCGCGATATTCCGCTGCTGGATCTGCCGATGGAAAACGCGGCGCTGGCCGTGCAGGCCTACGGGTTGACCGGTCTGCCCTGGCAGCCGGAGCGCATTGTCGCGGCGCTGGCAGGTACTCGCATCACGGGGCGCCTGGATCGTCGCCAGTTCAGCTGGAAGGGCAAGCCCTTGCATATACTGCTGGATGTAGGGCACAACCCCCATGCCGCCGAGTATCTGGCGCGGCGTCTGGCGCAGCGGCCGGTGGCAGGCAAGCGCCTGGCGGTGTTCGGTTTGCTGGCCGACAAGGACCTGGATGGCGTAGTGTCACAACTGACGGGTTCGGTCGCGCATTGGGCTGTTGCGCCGCTGGATACCCCGCGCACGCGCCCGGGCGCTGAAGTCGAGGCCGCGCTGCAGGGTTTTGGGGCGGCTGTTTCGGCTTATGCCAGCGTGGAGCAAGCGCTTGAGGCGCAGTGCGAACGGGCCACGACTGACGACGAAATCCTGTTGTTCGGATCATTTTATTGTGTTGCCGAAGCGCTCGAGTGGTTGGAGCGGCGTGCCACGCAGGAGGCTGCAAATGGCTTTGCTGGATAAGGCGTACAAACAAAGGATGGTGGGTGCCCTGGTGCTGGT
>NZ_WIWH01000054.1:0-22945 GCF_009600035.1 Pseudomonas sp. FSL R10-2964
GCTGAGTTCGGAATAGGACATAGGGGCAGCACCGTACCGGAAAGGTCAGGTGTTGCACTCAGTTTTCGCGGCCGCCCCCTTACAAGAACATGGAAGAAGGTGACCTTGTCGAGTTGTTCTGGGATGGTTGCTATGTCGCCTCGCGGCAGATTTTCAAAGCCGGTATTGGCCAGCCTGTCATGTTAAGAGTGCCAGAGAGTTTTATTCAAAATGGTACGGCTCGCCTTTACTACCGGGTGATGCATATCGGCAGCAGCCCGGTTCTTTCTGCGCAACTTAAAATATTGGTCAAACTTGACTGCCCTGGCGGCGAAGCCATTGGCGACGAAAACCAGGGCCTGGCCCCGCTTGTAATTCCGCAGCCCATCCAGCGCTACGGGGTTAACCCAAGCCAGATGAAACGCGGTGTTCCGGTGAGTATCGAACCCTATCGCAACATGGCCAACAATGACGCCATCACCCTGCTCTGGGGGGATGTACGCCTGGACTTGCCCAAACTGCGCAAAGTGGATATCGACAAACCCGTCAGCGTGTTCGTGCCCCCCCACATCATCCAGGAGGCTGGCGAAGACGCCAAGCTGGAAGTCACCTACTGCGTGATCGACCGCGTGGGCAACAATTCGCGCTGGGCACCGGCGCGAGTGCTCAAGGTAGGTGCCCCCAGGCTCTATCTCAACCCTGCCCCGAGGGAGGTACTGCACGCCGCAGAGCCCCGTCCCAACTGGCGTAACCAGGAGCAGGGAGCCAGGGAATCGTCTATCCATATTCCTAAAAGTTAGTTCTTAAAATTTTTATACTCGATTAGGGTATATGAACCGGACCACCGGACTCTCAGCTTTTATCCGCGCCGCACGAGCGGCGCTCCCATGAAACGTGAGGTAGGTATGGTCCGTAACACAATCACCCTTGTGCATAACGCCAGGGCATTGAGTGCAGCCAAGGAGCGCAACTAATGTCCAGCTTGGCCAATGCACACCTGCAAAGCGACCAGGATGTCGCGCCTCTGTTGCTGGCAGCGCAGGTTTTGCGCACCGACAACGAAGCCCTTGAAGCCGCACACACACTGGCTGCCAGCGCACGCGAACACGCGGGCAAACGCGACCAGCAACGCAAGCTGCCGTGGTCGCTCATAGAAGCCTTCACCCGCAGCGGCCTGGGCAGTATTTCCATTGCCCGCGAATTTGGCGGCCCCCAGGTGTCATTTGTGACCCTGGCTGAAGTGTTCGCGATCATCTCGGCTGCCGATCCGGCGCTGGGGCAAATCCCGCAAAATCAGGTTGGCATTCTCAGCCTGATCGCTGCCACGGCCACCCAGGCGCAAAAAGAACAACTGTTCTCCAGCGTGCTGCAAGGCTGGCGCATCGGCAATGCGGGCCCGGAACGCGGCAGCAAAAACACCTTGGACATTAAGGCCCGGATCATCGCCGATGGCGACGACTTCGCCATTAACGGTCAGAAGTTTTACTCCACCGGCGCCCTGTTCGCCCACTGGATTGCGGTAAAAGCCGTCAACGATGAAGGCAGGCAGGTCATGGCCTTCGTTCGTCGCGGTACACCAGGCTTGCGCGTCGTGGATGACTGGTCCGGTTTTGGTCAGCGCACCACCGCCAGTGGCACCGTATTACTTAACAACGTGCGGGTGGAAGCCGAACAGGTGGTCGACAGTTCGCGCCTCAACGATGCTCCGAACATTCAAGGCGCCGTGTCGCAATTGATCCAGGCCGCCATTGACCTGGGCATTGCCCGCGGCGCCATTGCCGACACCCTGAGTTTTGTCCGCGAGCGCTCACGCCCGTGGATCGACGCCAAGGTCGAACGCAACAGCGATGATCCTTATGTGATTGCCGATATCGGCAAACTGCACATTGAACTGCACGCAGCCGAAGCCTTGTTGCGCAAAGCCGGACGCGTTCTGGACGAAGTCAGCGCGGCACCGATCGACGCCCCTGGCGCTGCCCGCGCATCGATTGCGGTGGCCGAAGCCAAGGTGCTGAGCACCGAGCTGTCGCTGCTGGCCAGCGAAAAATTGTTCGAACTGGCCGGCAGCCGCGCCAGCCTTGCAGAGTTCAACCTCGACCGCCACTGGCGCAACGCCCGGGTGCACACCCTGCACGACCCGGTGCGCTGGAAATACCACGCCATCGGCGCGTATCGCCTCAACGGCACCCTGCCTGCCCGGCATTCCTGGATCTGACCCTGGAGACACCCATGTCACTGATATCCAAACAGGTCCCGGTTATCCACAGCGATGCCGAGGCCCTGAGCGTAGCCCGTGAACTGGCGGCGTTTTTCAAACGCGACAGTGCCCTGCGTGACCGCGAGCGGCGCTTGCCGTTTGATGAGCTTGAGCTGTTTTCCCATACCGGCCTGTGGGGCATCACCGTGCCCAAGGCCTACGGCGGCGCAGGCGTGTCCAGCGTCACCCTGGCGCAAGTGATCGCGCTGATCGCTGCGGCCGATGCCTCTCTGGGGCAAATCCCGCAAAACCACTTTTATGCACTCGAAGTTTTACGGGTCAATGGCACACACGAGCAAAAGCAGCGGCTCTATGCCGAGGTGCTGGCCGGAGAGCGCTTCGGCAATGCCCTGGCTGAAATCGGCACCAAGACTGCACACGATCGCACCACCCATCTGGCCCAGGCCGAACACGGCTACCGCATCACCGGCCGCAAGTTCTACGCCACTGGCGCACTGTATGCACAGCGGATACCTACCTCGGTTGTGGACGATAACGGCATCCAGCATCTTGCATTCGTGCGCCGCGACAGCGATGGCCTAAGCGTGATCGACGACTGGAGCGGTTTTGGCCAGCGCACTACGGGCAGCGGTTCGGTGGTTTTCGACAACGTACTGGTCGCAGCACAAGACGTGATCCCGTTTCAAAGCGCCTTCGAGCGTCCGACCCCGGTTGGTCCGCTGGCGCAGATCCTTCACGCGGCCATCGATACCGGTATCGCCCGCGCCGCCTTTGAAGACGCCCTGCATTTTGTGCGCAGCAAAACCCGGCCCTGGATTGATGCCACTACGGATATCGCCAGCGAAGACCCGCTGACCCTCAAAAGCTTCGGCCATTTGAGCGTACGTCTGCATGCCGCCGAAGCCCTGCTGGAACGTGCCGGAGCGTTTCTGGATATTGCTCAGAGCAACACCAGCGCCAGCACCGTCGCCGCAGCCTCGATTGCCATCGCAGAAGCCCGGGCCCTGAGCACCGAAATTTCCCTGGCCGCCGGCAGCACCCTGTTTGAGCTCGCCGGCAGCCAGGCCACCCTGGCCGAGCACGGCCTTGACCGTCACTGGCGCAACGCCCGCGTGCACACCCTGCATGACCCGGTACGCTGGAAGTACCACGCGGTAGGCAATTACTACCTAAATGATGCCAACCCGCCATTGCGGGGGACCATCTGATGAGCAAAAAGAAGATTCTGATCAATGCCTTCAACATGAACTGCATTGGTCATATCAACCACGGTCTGTGGACTCATCCACGTGACAACTCGACCACCTTCAACACCCTTGAATACTGGACTGAGTTGGCGCAGCTGCTGGAACGCGGGCTGTTCGACGGGCTGTTTATCGCCGATATCGTGGGCGTGTATGACGTTTATCAACAATCGGTTGATATGCCGCTCAAAGAGGCGATCCAGCTACCGGTCAATGACCCCCTGCTGCTGGTTTCGGCGATGGCTGCCGTCACCAAGAACCTCGGCTTTGGCCTGACCGCCAACCTGACCTACGAAACGCCGTATTTATTCGCGCGTCGCATGTCGACCCTGGACCATCTGACCCGCGGTCGCGTGGGCTGGAATATTGTTACCGGCTACCTCGACAGTGCAGCCAAAGCCATGGGCCTGACCGAACAGGTCGAGCATGACCGGCGCTACGATCAGGCCGATGAGTACCTGCAAGTGCTCTACAAGCTATGGGAAGGCAGCTGGGAAAACGACGCCGTGCTCAATGACCCGGCCCGGCGCATCTATGCCCGGCCCGACAAGGTGCACAAGATCAAACACGAAGGTGAGTTCTATCAGGTGGAGGGTTATCACCTTTGCGCACCGTCGCCGCAACGCACCCCGGTGCTGTTTCAGGCGGGCAGCTCGGATCGCGGCCTGGTGTTTGCCGGTCGCCATGCCGAGTGCGTGTTTATCAGCGGGCAGACCAAGGCAGCGACCAGAGCCCAGGTCGACAAGGTGCGCGCCAGCGCTGTGGCTGCGGGCCGCAACCCGGACGACATCAAGCTGTTTATGGGGATCAACGTGATCGTGGCGCCGACCGAGGCCCAGGCATTGGCCAAGCGTGACGAGTACCTGAGCTATGCCAGTGCCGAAGCCGGCGTGGCGCACTTTTCCAGCTCCACGGGTATCGACTTTGCCGACTACGAACTGGACGAGCCGATCCAGTACGTGAAGAGCAACGCGATCCAGTCCGCCACCAAAGTGCTGCAAAACAACGACTGGACCCGGCGCAAGCTGCTTGAACAGCACGCCCTGGGCGGGCGTTACATCACGCTGGTGGGTTCGCCTGCGCAAGTGGCCGACGAGCTGGAATCCTGGATTGCAGAAACCGGCCTGGACGGGTTCAACCTGACCCGCATCGTCACCCCTGAAAGCTACGTCGATTTTATCGACTTGGTGGTCCCCGAACTGCAGCGCCGGGGCTCTTATAAAACCGCTTATGACACTGGCAGCCTGCGTCAGAAGCTGTTTGTGGAAGGCGATGCGCACTTGCCGCAACGCCATACAGGTGCGGCCTTCAGGCACAGCGCATAACTGTTTTTTTGTGGGAGCGAGCCTGCTCGCGAAGCTTGCAGGACTGCCAAACTTTCGCGAGCAGGCTCGCTCCCACAGGGTTCGAATTCCGACTCTTTGACTGGGCAATTATCATGAACAAAAAACACGCACTGGTTCTGGCCCTCGGGCTGTTTAGCGGTTTGCTCCACGCGGCCGACAAGCCGCTCAAGGTCGGTACCACCGCCGCGTTCGCCATTCCCCTGGAAACCGCAGTGGCCGAGGCCGACAAGCAAGGGCTCAAGGTCGAGCTGGTGGAGTTCACCGACTGGATCGCACCCAACGTCAGCCTGGCCAGCGGCGATATCGATGTGAATTACTTCCAGCACATCCCGTTCCTGGAAAACGCCAAGGCCGCCGCCGGGTTCGATTTGGCACCCTACGCCAAAGGCATCATCAACAACGTGGGCCTGTACTCGAAAAAATACAAAAGCCTCGACGCCCTGCCTGAAGGCGCAACTGTTGCCATTGCCAATGACCCGATCAATAGCGGGCGTGGCCTGCAACTGCTGGCCAAGGCCGGGCTGATTACACTCAAGCCGGGCGTTGGTTACAAGGCGACGGAAGAGGACATCATCGCCAACCCGAAAAAGATCAAGATCCTGCAGGTTGAGGCCGTGCAACTGGTACGAGCCTACGACGATGCCGACCTGGTGCAGGGTTATCCAGCCTACATTCGCCTGTCGAAAACCTTCGATGCCGAGTCGGCCTTGCTGTTCGACGGCATCGACCACCCCGAGTATGTGATTCAGTTCGTGATCCAGCCCAAGAACAAAGACGACCCGCGTCTGGCCAAATTTATTGATATCTATCAGCACTCGCCAGTGGTCAAAGCTGCGCTGGATAAGACCTACGGCACTCTGTACCAGCCCGGCTGGGGAGGCTGACCATGAATGTGGCCATTGCTCGCGAGCGGCTCGATCAGCCGCAGCCCGGCGCCAACCACACCGAGCTGCACCCTGAGTTGAGCCACGCCCATGTGCGTTTTATCGGTATCGGCAAAACCTATGATGGCCGCCAGGGCCCTGTGGATGCCCTCACGGGTATTGATCTGGCAATCCAGCGCGGGGAGATCTTCGGCATCATCGGGCGCAGCGGTGCTGGCAAGTCGTCGTTGATTCGCACCATCAACCGCCTCGAACAGCCTACCCGCGGCCGCGTGCTGATCGATCAGGTCGATATCGCCAGCTTTGACGAGGACAAGCTGGTGGCGCTGCGGCGCAAGATCGGCATGATCTTCCAGCACTTCAACCTGATGTCGGCCAAAACCGTGTGGCAGAACGTCGAGTTGCCACTCAAGGTGGCGGGCGTGCCCAAGCTGCAACGGGAGCAGAAGGTGCGTGAGCTGCTGGAGCTGGTTGGCCTGCAAGGCAAGCACACGGCTTACCCGGCGCAACTGTCGGGCGGGCAAAAACAGCGTGTGGGCATTGCCCGTGCGCTGGTGCACGATCCGGCGATTTTGCTGTGCGATGAAGCCACCTCGGCCCTGGACCCCGAAACCACTCAGTCGATCCTCGGTCTGCTGCGCGAAATCAACCAGCGCCTGGGCCTGACCATCATCCTCATTACCCATGAAATGGCCGTGATTCGTGATATCTGTCACCGCGTAGTGGTACTGGAGCAAGGTCGCGTGGTCGAGCAAGGCCCTGTGTGGCAGGTCTTCGGCGATCCTCAGCATGACGTCAGCAAGACCCTGCTGGCGCCCTTGCAGGCGACCCTGCCTGAAGCGCTGCGTAACCGTATTTCGGCGCAGGCACAGTCCGCACAAGCCAGCGTGATCCTGCGCCTGCGTTTTACCGGCCGGCAGGCCCAAGAGCCTGACCTGGGCGCGCTGTTCAGCGCGCTGGGAGGGCAAGTGCGGCTGCTCCACGGCGGCGTCGAACACATCCAGGGGCATGCCCTGGGGCAACTGCTGCTCAGCGTAACCAGCACTTCGCTGGGCGCCGAAGAGCTGCGCAAACGGGCCGGGCAATGGGCACAACAGGTCGAGGTAGTGGGCTATGGGATTTGATCGTTTGTGGCAGGGGGTGATCGACACCTTCCTGATGGTCGGTGTGTCGTCGCTGATCGCGCTGGTTCTGGGCATACCGCTGGCGGTGATCCTGGTCACCAGTGGCAAAGGCGGGATTTATCAAGCCCCCACACTGAACAAGGCACTGGGTGCGTTCGTCAATCTGTTCCGTTCAATCCCGTTTCTGATTTTGATGGTGGCATTGATCCCGTTCACCCGCCTGATTGTGGGCACTACCTACGGCGTATGGGCGGCGGTCGTACCGCTGACCATCGCCGCCACACCGTTTTTTGCACGCATAGCTGAAGTCAGCCTGCGTGAGGTGGATCACGGTTTGATTGAAGCCGCCCAAGCCATGGGCTGTAAGCGCCATCACATTATCTGGCACGTACTGCTGCCCGAAGCCTTACCCGGCATCGTCGGCGGTTTTACCATCACCCTGGTGACGATGATCAATTCGTCGGCCATGGCCGGTGCGATTGGTGCCGGCGGGCTGGGTGACATCGCGTACCGCTATGCTTACCAGCGCTTCGACTCGCAGGTGATGCTGACCGTGATCGTATTGCTGGTGATTCTGGTGGCCGTGATTCAGCTGGGTGGTGACCGCCTGGCCCTGGCACTGAACAAACGCTGAGGTATAGTCGGCGGCCAGCCCTGCCGCCGACCGAGCCTGCGATGACCCTCGATGCAAAAACTCTCGAACAGATTGCCGCCACGACCCTGAGCCACTATCAACAGAGCGCCGAGGGCTTCCGTGAAGGCACCCGCGACCATGACGTGAGCCAGAACATCGACGCCCTGTTGCGTCATATTCAAGGTTCGGCGCCCTTCACTGTCCTGGATTTCGGCTGCGGACCGGGTCGCGACCTGCAGGCTTTCACCCGCCTCGGGCATGTGGCAATCGGGCTGGACGGCACCGAACGCTTCACCCAAATGGCCCGCGAAGACAGCGGCTGTGAAGTGTGGCACCAGGACTTCCTCAAGCTCGACTTGCCCGCTGAACGCTTCGACGGCATCTTCGCCAATGCTTCGCTGTTCCATGTGCCGACCCAGGAACTGGGTCAGGTGCTGGGCAAGCTGCATGCAGCCCTGAAATCCGGCGGCGTACTGCTCAGTTCCAACCCGCGCGGCGACAACCGCGAAGGCTGGAACGGTGAGCGCTATGGGGCTTATCACGACCTGGAGCACTGGCGGGCGATGCTGACGGCTGCAGGGTTTGCCGAGCTGGAGCACTACTACCGCCCGGCGGGCTTGCCCCGTGACCAGCAACCGTGGCTGGTGAGTGTGTGGCGTAAAACCCTGTAAACCTGTGGGAGCGGGCTTGCTCGCGATGCAGGCAACACGGTTTACCTGCGTGGCCGCGGTGATGCCATCGCGAGCAAGCCCGCTCCCACAAGGTGGCCTGGGTTAGCCGAAGAACCAGTAGCACACCGCAATCGCCGCCACCACGCCGGCAAACTCGGCCAGCAGGGCGCAACCCACCGCATGTCGGGCACGCTGGATGCCCACGGCGCCGAAGTACACCGCCAGCACATAGAACGTGGTTTCCGTGCTGCCCTGCACCGTGGCCGCCACCAGCGCCGGGAAGCTGTCCACACCCTGGGTCTGCATGGTCTCGATCAGCAAGGCCCGCGCCGCACTGCCCGAAAAGGGTTTGACCATGGCCGTTGGCAGCGCATCGACAAAGCGCGTATCCCAACCCAGCCACTCAACCACATGGCGAATACCGTCCAGGCCAAAATCCAGTGCCCCGGAAGCACGCAGCACACCCACCGCACACAGCATCGCCACCAGATACGGCAACAGGTTTTTCGCGACGTCGAAGCCTTCCTTGGCCCCTTCCACAAACGCTTCGTAGACCTTGACCTTGCGCAGCGCCCCGATCACCAGAAACAGCATGATCAGGCCGAACAGCGTGAGGTTGCCCAGGATCGACGACAAGCTGGCCAGCGCCGTGGCTGACAGGGTCGCCAGCAATGCCATGAAACCGCCCAGGATCAGCGCGCCAGGCACCAGGTACGCCAGCACCACCGGGTCCCACAGACGCAGACGCTGGACAATGGCCACCGACAGCAAGCCGACCAGGGTCGAGGCGCTGGTGGCCAGCAGGATCGGCAGGAATACCAGTGTCGGGTCCGGCGCCCCTTGCTGGGCACGGTACATGAAGATAGTGACCGGCAGCAGGGTCAGGGACGAGGCGTTGAGCACCAGAAACAGGATCTGTGCATTACTCGCACTGGTCGGGCTCGGGTTGAGCTCTTGCAGGGCACGCATGGCCTTGAGGCCGATGGGCGTGGCCGCGTTATCCAGCCCCAGGCCGTTGGCGGCGAAGTTCAGGGTGATAAAGCCCAGCGCCGGATGCCCAGGCGGGACTTCCGGCATCAGGCGCTTGAACAGAGGCCCCAGGGCCCTGCCCAGCCAATCGACGATGCCGGCTTTTTCGGCAATGCGCAGGAAGCCGAGCCATAACGTCAGCGTGCCGAAGAGCAAAATCATCACTTCGACGGACAACTTGGCCATGGCGAAGATGCTTTCCACGATCGCCGAGAAGATCCCCGCGTTGCCCCCCACCAGCCATTGGGCGAGCGCCGACACCGTAGCGACGACGAAAAAGCTGAGCCATAGGCCGTTGAGCATCAAGAAAACTCCTGGAAGATGATGCGAATGATAGCGGCCTACCCCCAGAAACAACAAACCCCGGCCAGGGCCGGGGTTTGTGGGAGTTGCGCTACCAGGCGAGGTTACTCACCTTTTGGCAGGGCTTCCTTGCTGCGCCAGTGCGGCAGCGAGTTCCAGTAGCGCTCGCCCTTGGCGTTGTCGTACATGCCTTCCCAACGGGAGATTACCAGTACCGCCAGGGCGTTACCGATCACGTTCAGGGCCGTACGGGCCATGTCCATCACACGGTCAACACCGGCGATAAAGGCCAGGCCTTCCAGCGGGATACCCACGCTGCCCAGGGTCGCCAGCAGTACCACGAAGGATACGCCTGGTACACCGGCGATGCCTTTGGAGGTCACCATCAGGGTCAGTACCAGCAGCAGTTGCTGGCTGATCGACAAGTCGATGCCATACAGCTGGGCGATAAAGATTGCCGCGATGCTCTGGTACAGGGTCGAGCCGTCAAGGTTGAACGAGTAGCCGGTCGGTACCACAAAGCTGCAGATCGCTTTCGGGCAGCCGTAGGCTTCCATCTTCTCGATCACGCGTGGCAGCACGGTCTCGGAGCTGGCGGTGGAGTAAGCCAGAACCAGTTCATCCTTGAAGATACGGATCAGCTTGAACACCGAGAAGCCGAACAGCTTGGCAATCAGGCCCAGCACCGCAACGGCGAAGAACAGGATGGCGCCGTAAACCAGCAGCACCAGCTTGGCCAGAGGCACCAGCGAGGCGAAACCGAAGTTGGCGACGGTCACGGCGATCAGGGCGAACACACCGATTGGCGCGTAGTTCATGATCATGTGAGTGACTTTGAACATCGACTCGGACACGCCCTGGAAGGTTTTCACCAGCGGGTCGCGCAGTTCGGCGTTCAGGCTCGACAAACCGAGACCGAAGAGCACCGAGAAGAAGATGATCGGCAACATCTCACCGCGAGCCATGGCCGCGAAGATGTTCGATGGAATCAGGTTGAGGATGGTCTCGATAAACGCATGTTCATGCGTGACTTCAGCTGCCGTGGCTGCGTACTTGGAAATATCGACCGTGCCCAGGGTGCTCATGTCGATACCGGCACCGGGTTGGAACACGTTGGCCAGCACCAGGCCGACCAGGATCGCGATGGTGGTGACCACCTCGAAGTAAATGATGGTTTTAAAACCGATACGACCGAGTTTCTTCGCATCTCCCACGCCTGCAATCCCGACAACCAGTGAAGAAATCACGATTGGGATTACGATCATCTTGATCAGACGGATAAAGATATCGCCGGCAGGTTGCAGAACGTTACTGATCCACCAGGCCTTTTCAGCACTGAAATGGTTAAGCAGCGCGCCGATTGCAATCCCGAGGACCAGACCAATCAGGATCTGCCAGGCGAGGCTAAGTTTTGCCTTCTTCATGTCATTACCCTTACTTCAAGTGGACTCGGGCAGAGGCTCTGAATAGAGCGCTTGAAAGCGCAAAAAGCAGAAACCGCCACCCCCGTAGAAGGTCGCCCAAACCGAGCCCGAAAGGCTCTTTGGCAGGCGAAAAAAGGCGCAACTATTCCCATGCATGAGGTGGCCGTCTAATGCCGTAAACGCCTACCCTATGCCGAATCGGCATGGGTTTTGTCCGACAAGACCTCAAATCGCCCCTCCTGAGAATCCACAGAATAGACGACATAAGTGCCGTAGACCGGCTGTTTCAAGGTCTTTTTGGCTAAGGAGGGGGTGGCATTAAGCCGCTTATATCCAAGAAATATCCGACAACACAAATCAGATATAAGTCCGGGCTATTTTTCTACAAGTCGATATACGGTCGACGTTTCGAAGTGCTGTTCAGGCCACATTTGTTTTCAAAAAAATGAACCCTGATAAGGCATTACAGCCGCCGAAAGATTTTCTCCGGGCACAAAAAAACCAAGGTAGAACCTTGGCTGCCTGCATCCATGTAACCGGTTTCATGCCCCTCGGCCGCCGCCCGTTACCAGGACAGCGACCGTAGCCTTAAAGGAGGGGGCGGTCATCTCTAGCCTCGACCGCGGCGACCAAAGATAAAGGACACCACAAACATCACCAGGAACACGACAAAGAGAATCTTGGCGATGCCGGTAGCGGTGCCCGCAATACCACCGAAGCCCAGGACAGCAGCGATGATGGCGATAATCAGGAAGGTAATGGCCCAACTCAACATGGTGATTCTCCTTATTACTGTGCGAAACAGGGTGATGAGGGTGTGTCTCGACGCCGATCAGGGCCTCAAGGTTGTGAACACTTAAAACACCCAACGTTCAGGTGCTGGTTGCGAGCGGGCGATTTGGGTTTCGTCCGAGGCTGCGAGTTCGTAACGGCCAGTGGTATCAGACACTGGGCCAAATGCCTTGAAGTGCTGCTGGGGAGCGATGTAGTGCTGTGCAGCGGCAACCGGCTGCGGTGCTTGCTCCAACCGGCCCAACTGCTGACCACCGATCAGGGTCACCGACAACGCAAGGCTGGCGAACAGACCTTGTTGCAGATGCAATGACGAAACACGCAAGTTGGAGAATTCGTGAATATTCATGTTCAAACTCCTGCCACCCGGTGGTCAATGTGAGGTTGAGCCGCTCTGTGCGACGCTCTGTACAAGGGTAATTGCAGGGGCCGTGCCAGCTTTTGGCACAATAAAAAACCGTTATAAATCAATATGTTATCTATTTGTTCGGATGGATTTGACGCGCAACCTGCACGATGCCCGGCCTGCGGGTCGGGCGTTCTGCACGATCAGGGGATACCACACGTCGCGTAGCAGCTGACTCGCGGAGCGAGGCTGCGTGCGGCGGCACAGCCGTCGCAAATCAGACACCACGGTGTGCCAGTAAAATCCGGTTTTCAGGGTTTACGACGGCTTCGCCGTCGGACGCAGCCTTGCTCCGCGAGTCAGCTGCTGCGAGAGGGATTAATTTCGACCTGCGACTCAACGCAAAAAGCCGCAAAATCAGCCAGTTACCTTATGCAGGCCAGAGCCTTCGGTGCTAGCCTCGGAATCAATCAGAAAAATCATGCAACTTGCCCGATTATTCCGACACTAACCAAGACCACATATAAAGGAACGTAGGAAATGGATTCAGCCAAAGAGCAACAGGGCCGCATTCTGCTGGTCGACGATGAGTCCGCCATCCTGCGTACATTCCGCTATTGCCTCGAAGACGAGGGCTACACTGTCGCCACCGCCAACAGCGCAGCGCAGGCCGACGCACTGCTGCAACGACAGGTGTTTGATCTGTGTTTTCTCGATCTGCGCCTGGGCGAAGACAACGGTCTGGATGTGCTGGCTCAAATGCGTATCCAGGCGCCGTGGATGCGTGTTGTGATAGTCACTGCCCACTCGGCCGTCGATACAGCCGTTGATGCGATCCAGGCAGGTGCCGCCGATTATCTGGTCAAGCCGTGCAGCCCCGACCAGCTAAGGCTGGCCACGGCCAAGCAACTGGAAGTGCGCCAGTTGGCGGCCCGGCTTGAAGCCCTGGAGGGTGAAGTACGCAAGCCCAAAGAAGGCCTCGACTCCCATAGCCCGGCCATGATGGCGGTGCTCGAAACCGCCCGCCAGGTGGCCGGTACGGATGCCAATATTCTTATTCTGGGCGAGTCGGGTACCGGTAAGGGGGAACTGGCACGCGCAATCCACGGCTGGAGCAAACGGGCGAAAAAGTCCTGTGTCACGATCAATTGTCCGTCACTGACGGCCGAGCTGATGGAAAGCGAACTGTTTGGCCATACCCGTGGAGCCTTTACCGGTGCCAGCGAAAGCACCCTGGGCCGGGTGAATCAGGCCGATGGCGGTACCTTGTTCCTCGATGAAATCGGCGATTTCCCGCTGGCCCTACAGCCAAAACTGCTGCGCTTTATTCAGGACAAAGAATACGAGCGCGTCGGCGACCCCGTTACCCGCCGCGCCGATGTACGGATTCTGGCCGCCACCAACCTCCACCTTGAGGACATGGTGCGCGATGGCCGCTTCCGTGAAGACCTGCTCTACCGTCTCAACGTGATCACCCTGCATTTGCCGCCGCTGCGCGAGCGCAGTGAGGATATCCTGACCCTGGCCGACCGTTTCCTGGCCCGTTTCGTCAAGGAATATGCTCGCCCTGCCCGCGGCTTCAGTGAGGAAGCCCGCCGGGCCCTGGCCAATTACCGTTGGCCGGGCAATATCCGCGAGTTGCGCAATGTGGTTGAGCGCGCGAGTATTATTTGCCCGCAGGAAGTGGTTGAAGTCAGCCATCTGGGCATGGCGGAACAAACGGTACCCAACGCCCCGCGCATTGGTGCTGCTCTGAGCCTCGATCAACTGGAGAAAGCCCATATCGGCGCCGTCCTGGCCACCAGTGAAACCCTGGATCAGGCAGCAAAAACCCTGGGTATCGATGCCTCGACGCTGTACCGCAAACGTAAGCAGTACAACCTGTGAGCCCGCGATGAAACTTGCGATCAAGCTGCGCACCCGCCTGTTCCTGAGCATTTCCGCGTTAATCACGGTGGCGCTGCTTGGCCTGTTGCTTGGCGTCGTCAGCGTGATGCAAATGGCGAAAACCCAGGAAGCGCTGATTCGTAACAACTTCATTACCCTCGATCTGGGCCTGAAACTGCGTCAGTCGCTGGGCGATCAGTTGGTGATGATGCTGCATAACCAGCCAGATCCCGAAGCGCTGAAGTCATCAGCCCGGGAGTATTTGAAGCTGCTCGACGAGGGCATCGAGCATGAGCGTAAAAACAATCTGCATAGCGGTTTTGCCCAGGCCCGGGAGGATTACAGCAGTTTTTTGCTGGCCTTCAACAAGGCCAGCGACGCGCAACTGAACCTGAGCAATGACAAGGATCTGACCAGCCGCTTCAATCAACTGCGCAACGGTCTGATTACCGAACACCGTCGTGCGCTCGACACCATATATGCCGCCCAGGCCGCAGCCCGGGATCGCGCCTTGGTCGTCGCCGCCTTGCTCGGCCTGGTCGGCATTGCCGTGCTGATCATCGGCTTTATCACTGCCCACGGTATTGCCAGGCGTTTTGGTGCCCCGATCGAGGCACTGGCCAAGGCCGCGGATAACATTGGCAAAGGCAATTTCGAAGTGGTGTTGCCGCTCTCCTCGGCCACAGAGATGAACCTGCTGACGCGGCGCTTTGGGATTATGGCCGAGGCATTGCGCCAGCATCAGGCAACCAACATCGACGAGCTGCTGGCGGGCCAGCAGCGGCTGCAAGCGGTACTCGACAGTATCGATGACGGGTTGTTGATGATCGATCAGCAAGGTCGGCTGGAGCACTTGAACCCCGTCGCACAGCGCCAGCTGGGCTGGGATGAAGGGCGATTGGGGCAGTCGCTGGGTGAGGCCTTGCAACGGCCGGAACTCGACCAGCAACTGCAAACAGTACTGCGCGGAGGCAGTCTTGAGCGCTTGCCGGAAGACTTGAGCGTCGACATTGAAGGCGAAACCCGACTGCTGACCTACAGCTTGACCCCGGTGAGCCAGCCCAAGGGGCCTATCCTCGGCGCCGTCATGGTGCTGCACGACGTCACCGAGCAGCGTGCCTTTGAGCGGGTACGCAGCGAGTTCGTGTTGCGGGCCTCCCATGAGTTGCGCACCCCCGTCACCGGCATGCATATGGCGTTCGGGTTGTTTCTGGAGCGTTCACGCTTTGATCCCCAGTCACGGGAAACCGACCTGCTCAACACGGTCAACGAAGAAATGCAGCGCCTGATGCAGTTGATCAATGACCTGCTGAACTTCTCCCGCTATCAAAACGGCATGCAGAAGCTGGCGCTGGCCCCTTGCAGTGTCGAACACATGCTCGAGGACGCCCGTGTCCGTTTCGCCGACCGTGCGCGGGTAAAAAATGTCGAGCTGCTGGTGCAGCTGCAACAACCGCTACCTGAGTTGCGGGCCGATCAGGCCCAGTTGGAGCGGGTGCTGGACAACCTGCTGGACAACGCCTTGCGCCACACCGCCAGTGGCGGGCAGATCTGCCTGCAGGCCAGGCGCCATGGGGAACGGGTGATTATCAGCATCGAAGACAATGGCGAAGGCATTGCCTATAGCCAACAAGGGCGGATTTTTGAGCCCTTTGTGCAAGTGGGGCGCAAAAAGGGTGGCGCCGGCCTTGGGCTGGCACTGTGCAAAGAGATTGTGCAACTGCATGGCGGGCGCATTGGGGTGTATTCGCGTCCAGGGCAAGGCACACAATTTTACATGGCCCTGCCATTGCTCTAGCTCATCAGTGCTTTTGCGTGTTCAACACTTTCAAAATGGCCGCACTTTCAGCATCCGGAGTGCCATCGTATCGCGAAGGCCTGAAATGCATCTGGAAGGCGGCCAGAACGTGGCGAGTGGCGACATCCAGCTCTCCAGTTTGCGGGGTTTCGTAGCCCAGAAGCGCCAGTTGCTGCTGGAACCAGGTGATGCTTGGCAAGTTGCTGGCGTACAGTGCTTGCTCCCGGGCTACGGCCCGGGCGTTCGGCCAGATGCCAAAGCCTGCGTCGACCAGGCGCTTCCAGGGAAACAGCGGGCCTGGATCCAGCTTGCGCAAGGGCGCGATATCGCTATGGCCAATAATGTTGCGCGGGTCGATCTGATAGCGGGTTGAAATATCTTTTAGCAGTGCGATAACCGACTGGACCTGACCCTCTGTATAGGGGTACCAGACTCGACCTTCGGGCGTATCGCGAAAACCCTTGTTGACGATTTCAATGCCGATGGAGCTGGAGTTCAGCCAGGTGCGGCCCTTCCATTGGCTTTCACCGGCGTGCCAGGCGCGCTGGTTTTCATCCACCAGTTTGTAAATGGTCGGCGGAGTATCCCCGACCAGGTAATGGCTGCTGACCGGACCGCGGGTTAACAGCTCCAGGGAGCGCTCCAGCGAGGTTGAGGTGTAGTGAAGCACCACAAACTGCACGCGGCTGTCGTGGTTGATCGAAGGATGACTGGTGTCCATGCGCAGACCGTTGCTGCAACCGGCCAGCAGGGCAAGGGACAAGATCAGGGCGGAGAATTTCATGGGCGAGAACAACACGACTGAGCAATTAATAGGCAAGCATACCTTACCGCCCGTGTCGTGCAGCTGTACCGGATGAAGACAAGGGCTGCGACCTTGTAAACACCAACAGGGTCGCAGCCTTCGTAAGGTGATTTATTTGCCGCACACCAGGTAAAAACTCATCGATGAATCCCCGGATGGCCCGTTGGCACCCAGCATCAAGCCTATAACATTCACTTCGGATCGGGTCGGTTTGCTCGACAATTTGGCGATGCCATAAAGGGTATGTTCATAGCTTGAATTGTCGTAAGTCGATGCCACACAAAATTTTGGCTCCTTTTGAAAGGCATCGGGCATCAGATTAACTTTATAACTGGCTGCATAATCGGGTTGGCTGGAGTATTCAATACTTTCAATCCAGTGCGGCGATTGTGCGGCCAGTGTTCCATCCTTGTTAATGGAGGCCGAATAGATCGGGGTTTTAGTGGCTGCACTTGCCGAAACAGTGCCCGTGATCAAAAAGAACACAGGTAACAAGTAAATCAATATTTTCATACACTACCTTTTACGGCCGTACACCGTACTGGCTTTATACCGGCGGGCTAGAGCCTGCAGTGCCCGGCGGCATTGTCGATGGGGGTTTGATAATGAGATGTCTACAGTGCCGTCGTTACTTGTCGGGTAACCAAACCGGTCTGTTATTTTATATAAGTCGCCCACTCACAACCCGTCAAGAAAGCCGCGAGGGAATCCGTTAATTAATTTTAAATACCGACAGGGACTACTTGCTGTCTAGAAAGTAACTACATAAAGCGACAAATAAATATCAAGTTTCAATAGTCGCTGCTTGAGGCTCCACGCAGTTACGTCCACGCCGTTTGGCCCGATACAGTGCTTCATCAGCCCGTTTAAGCACATGGTCACTGCGATCACCCGGCCTGAACGCGGATACACCGATAGACGTGGTGATGGTCACGGGTACGCCCTTGAAGTGGAACGGACAGGCCTGGATTGCTGCCCGCAGCTTCTCGATCAGATGCAAACCTGCGCTCATCGGCGTATCGGGCATCAGTAGCACAAACTCTTCGCCACCAAAGCGGGCAATAAAGTCGATCGGCCGCAGATGCTTGCGCAACTGGGTGGCAATGATCTTGAGCACCTTGTCGCCCGCCAGGTGGCCGTAACCATCATTGATACGCTTGAAATGATCGAGGTCGAGCATGGCAATCAGTAGAGGGTTACCGTTTTTTTGCCACTGATCGACTTCATATTGCAGGCGTTCGCCCCATGCCGCCCGGTTAGGCAGATCGGTCAGGGGGTCTATCAGTGCTTTTTGGCGCTGTTCTTCAAGATGCTCGCGATAGCCCTGGGCCTGCTGTTCCATGCTCGCGATACGCTCGGCCAGCCCCTGGAGGTGGGCCGAGACCTCCTGTTCACGGGCGATGCGCTGCTGCTGGTGCTGGTCCATCGTGCCCAGCAGCCCTTCGAGACGATTCTCCAGCAGGTGCTTGAGGCTGTTAAGGTCAACGGCGTCCTGCACGCTGTTTTGCAAACCGTCCACATGTTCGCGCAGCTGGCTGTGCAAGTCGTCGGCGGCGGATCGACCCTCGGCATGACCCTCGCTGGCCGCCTGGAGGTTGTTCTGAAATGACTCCAGGCGTTCATTGAGCTGTTTGAGGTAAGCCTCGAATTCATGCTGGCCGCTGTCAGTAATGGCCAGCATCAAAACCGCAAGATCGTCGAGGATCGGCAGTAATTCGTACCAGTTGAGCCCTTTTTCCAGACGCCGGCACATGGCCTCGGCCTGTGGCCTGTGGTGTTCAGGCAGCGACAGGCCGCTCAACAACCCGAGCAGTGTGGACTCAATGTGCTCGGCCACGCTGCTGTAGGTTGGCTCGGGGGCATCAGGCAAGGCATAGACAGCATCGACTTCGGCCAGCTCAGTCTGTTCGTCGAGCGGCGACTGCTCAACGAAATCCCGGGCTTGATCATTTTCGGCCTCAACCATCGCGACCACTGACTCAAGTGCACCGCTGGATGCATGCTCTTGAGCCTCTTGAGGTACCGAAGGGGACGGCTCGGCAAGCGCCTGGGCGTCATCGTCAGCCGTAGCAACGGGCGGCGAGGGCTGTGCTTCAACAATTACCGGTTCAGGCTGAGGCGTGGGTACTGCCGGCGGTTCGGCAACATGCGCTGGGACCACACTGTTCGGCGTAGCCGGTCGCGGCGCCTGAGTCTCAACCGGAATCGGAACCACAGTCGCTTCGCCAAGTGCCTTTTCAGCGTCTTGTGCACCAAATAATCGCTGTAACAAGCCCGGCTTGGGCGGCTGGGCGTCATTGAGTTGCGGCGCCAGTGCCTGCCCTTGCAAGTGACTCAGCTCACCAAGCAGCAGCGGTATTTCTCGGGCGTGCGTCACCCGGTTTTCGAGCTGTTTGGCATAGGCCTTGAGCGGCTTGCTGACCTCACGGGGCAGTGGCAGGGCCTGCAGTTGGGTGACCAGCGTATTGAGCGCTGCGCTGACTTGCTCAACCCGGGTTTCACGTCGCTGCTCGGAGTCGAGCACGGCTTTTTCAAGGCGCGGGAGCAAGGCGGCAAGGGCGGCGTCCATCTCATTGGTGCGCACCGCTTCGCGCATTTCTTTCATGCATTGGTCGACCGTGCGGTCCGTGCCCTCAGCGGCCAGGGTGCTACGCACCAGGCCACGGCGCAGCAAGTCGAGGCGGGCATTCCAGCGGCGCTCAAGCTTGTCTTGCAGCTCCACGCTTTTAAGGTATTTCTCTTTCCAGCGCGCGGCCTCGTCCCTCATGCCTTCGCCCCGTTGTCAGGCGGGCGCAGCGCGATCTGGGAGTCGACGCCGACAGAGCCTGGCAGACGGATATCGACGGCTACCGGCAGATGGTCCGAGATAGGCTGATCCAGTACCTGGACGCGCTCAAGGGTCAGGCTTGGGCTGAGCAAAATATGATCCAGGCAACGTTGCGGGCGCCAACTGGGGAAGGTGGCCTCCATTTGCGGCGCCAGCAGCCCGAGGTCCCGCAGTGGCGAGGTGTGCAGCAGGTCGTTGGCATGGGTGTTCATGTCGCCCATCAACACCTGGTGCTGATAGTCGCCAATCAACTCGCGAATATAGGCCAGCTGCCGGGTGCGGGTTTTGGTTCCCAGCGCCAGGTGCATGACCACGACCACCAAAGCGTCGGGGCCTTCACCAAAGCGCACCAGAATCGCACCACGCCCCGCAGGGCCGGGCAAGGGATGATCTTCAATCGCGGCAGGGCGCAACCGGCTGAGCACACCATTACTGTGCTGGGCCAGACGCCCTAGATTGCGATTGAGTTGTTGATACCAGTAGGGAAATTCGCCCTGCTGGGCAAGATACTTGACCTGATTGATGTAGCCAGAACGATGGCTACCACCGTCGGCCTCTTGCAGGGCGACCAGGTCGAAGTCGCCGAGCAGGTCACCAATACGCTCCAGGTTACCGGCTCGCCCCTTATGGGGGAGCACATGCTGCCAACTGCGGGTCAGGTAATGCCGGTAACCCTGGGTGCTGTTACCCACCTGGATATTGAAACTGAGCAGTCGTAAACGTCGATCATCCGGCATCCCGCAGGACGCCAGATGATCTTCGTTGATCTGCGGCTCATGCAGACCAACACTTCGCTCGCCTTTCCAGCGGAGCATGGGCGAGGGCGCCGCTTAGTTTTTTGCGCCCGCTGCGCGCTCTTTGGCGATCAGCTGGTCGGCCACGCTCAAAGCGCCTTCAGGGCCACCGGCAGTGCCCAGGTCGAAGCGGTACTTGCCGTTGACGACCATGGTCGGTACGCCGGAGATTTGATAGGCCTGTGCCTTCTTCTTGGCGTCTTCAACTTTGCCTTTGACGGCGAACGAGTTGTAAGTGCTCAGGAACTTGTCTTTATCGATGCCTTCACCGGCCAGGAAATCAGCCATTTCTTCTGGGGTTGCCAGCTTCTTGCCGTCGTGGATGGCCTGGAACACGGCTTTGTGAACCTTGTTTTCAACGCCCATGGCTTCAAGGGTGATGAACAATTGGCCATGAACATTCCAGATCCCGCCAAACATGGCAGGGATACGCACGAAGCTCACGTCGGCGGGCAGTTTTTCTGCCCAGGGATTGATGGTTGGCTCGAATGCAAAGCAATGCGGGCAGCCATACCAGAACAGCTCGACCACTTCGATCTTGCCAGGCACGGCAACCGGAACGGCGCTGCTCAGCTCTACATATTGTTTGCCCGCTTCAAGCGGCTCGGCAGCTTGAGCGGTCATGCCAAACAGGCTGGCACTGACGAGAGCGGCGCTGAGAATCAGATTACGCATGCTTTACTCCTGGACAGATAAGGTCATATCAACGTGACCTGTATTCAGACAGGTCCATGCTGGCTTGAGTTCGATAGTGTAACTGTAGACGCGATGCAAAAGGGCAGCCGAAGCTGCCCTTTGAGGTTCACATTCAAGGATTAAACGATCGTTAACGTGACCTCTGGTATCAAGACCTGGCCCCGCCGACCGTACAGACCTTAGTGCAGGCCTTGAATATAGCTGGCCAGCGCCTTGATGTCCTTGTTGCTCATTTTGGCCGCGATGCCGCGCATGATCATCGAGTCACCATCGTTGGTGCGGTCGCCTTCACGGAAGTCTGTCAGCTGTTTCTCGATATAGCTGGCGTGCTGGCCGCCCAGGTGCGGGAAGCCGGCAGCGGCAAGGCCCTGGCCGTCTGGCGAGTGGCAGCCGATGCACGCTGGCATGCCTTTCTCAAGGTTGCCACCACGGAACAGGGCCTCACCCTGGGCTACCAGGGCCGGGTCAGCAGCGCCAACCGAACCTTTCTGGCTTGAGTAGTAGGCCGCGATGTCGGCAAGGTCCTGATCGTTCAGGTTCGCCAGCAGGCCGGTCATTTCCAGCACCTGACGCTTGCCGTTCTTGATTTCATGCAACTGCTTGAGCAGGTAGCGATCACCTTGCCCGGCCAGCTTGGGGAAGTTTGGGGCCATGCTATTGCCGTCCGGACCGTGACAAGCGCCACATACAGCGGTTTTTGCCTGACCTGCAGCAGCATCACCTACCACAGCGGTGCTAGCAGCCTGGGCAATACCGCTGACGCCCAAGGTCAACAGCAGACTCACGAGTAATTTGTTCATCAGCTAATCCAACTACGGCTAAGGGTTAAAGAGTTATGGGCCGGGCTCACTCGCTTATCCACTGTAGGACAGTTCGGTAATCCTCGACACTGCAGTCCATGCACAAACCACGCGGCGGCATCGCCTTGAAACCCTGGGTCACATGTCGTACCAGCGCCTACATACCTTGCTCTTACCTTGGCCTATTAGCTGACCAGCATGGCAGACAATACAAACGCGGTTGTACACAGCTTCCGGATCCTGTGTAGCCTGAATGCTGTAACGTGGCATCAAGACACCGTCACCAGCAGTCATAAAACGACCTTTTCAGGGTTGGGAGCCTGCTGCGTTCTAATGCGCAACCTGGGTTTTTTGCTCCCGTGTTCTTCATCCTACGCTGGGACAAAGCGCACACAAAATCTGCGGCATTATATACTGGCGTCACTGAAACGGAAACGACACGCTCGCCGCGTCCATTCCTGACGCCGCTCACATCGGAAATCCCATGCAACTCAAGAACCCCATTCTCGGTCTGTGCCAACAGGCCACCTTCATGCTCAGCGCTGCCAAAGTCGATCAATGCCCCGATGACGAAGGCTACGAAGTCGCGTTTGCCGGGCGCTCCAACGCCGGCAAGTCCAGTGCACTCAACACTTTGACCCACGCCAGCCTGGCGCGCACGTCGAAAACTCCGGGCCGCACTCAGTTGCTGAACTTCTTCCAACTGGACGAAGAACGTCGCCTGGTCGACTTGCCGGGTTACGGTTATGCCAAGGTGCCGATCCCGCTGAAATTGCACTGGCAGCGCCACCTTGAAGCATATTTCGGCAGCCGTGAAAGCCTCAAGGGCGTGATCTTGATGATGGATATCCGTCATCCAATGACCGATTTCGACCTTTTGATGCTGGATTGGACCGTGTCCAGCGGCATGCCTATGCACATTTTGCTGACCAAAGCCGACAAACTGACGTACGGCGCTGCAAAAAATACGCTGCTTAAAATCCAGTCGGACATTCGCAAGCAATGGGGCGATGCCGTCACCATCCAGTTGTTCTCCACGCCAAAGCGCATGGGCCTGGAAGAGGCGTACACCGTGCTGGCACGCTGGATGGAATTGCCGAACAAAGGCGAAGAACTGGTTGAAGCTGACGAGTAACAAATCGCAGGCAAAAAAAACCCCGGACTTCGCATGGGGGGAAGGAGGTCCGGGGTTCAAGTACTGAACCGCTAGGGCGGGGTTCAGGTATCTGCCAACACTTAACACAACATTAGGAGCTTTGAAGGGCTTCACCACTCATTCAATAAATCTGAGTGGTGTTGGCAGATTTAGTTCCGGGAGCTTAAAAACTCTTTGGAATAAGCCCG